>JAQGMQ010000325.1 GCA_028292305.1 Rhodoferax sp. | reverse complement strand
GAATAACCGGTGCCGAAGTCGTCGAGCGAAAAACCCACGCCGTGGGCCTTGAGCTCGGCCATCTTCTCGATGACTTCTTCCACGTCGGTCAGCAGCATGCTCTCGGTCAGCTCGATCTTCAGCCGCTGCGGGTTGGCTTCGGTCTCTTTCAAAACGGCCAGCACCTGGCTCACGAAGTCGGCCTGGCGCAACTGCCGGGCGCTGACGTTGACCGACAGCGTGAGCCCGGCGGTGCGCGGCGCGGCGGCCCACAGGCGCAACTGGCGGCAAGCCGTTTCCAGCACCCATTGGCCGAGCGGCAGGATCAGGCCGGTCTGTTCGGCCATGGGGATGAATTCGCCGGGCGACACCATGCCGCGCTGCGGATGGCGCCAGCGCACCAGGGCCTCCGCGCCGGTGATGCGCGAGGTGATGTTGACCACCGGCTGGAAGTGCAGCTCCATCTCGCCGCGGGCCAGGCCGAGGCGCAGGTCGGCCTCGAGCGAGGACCGCGCGGCCACGGCGGCCTGCATGCCGGGGTCGAAGAAACGCATGGCGTTGCGGCCCGCGGCCTTGGCCTGGTACATGGCCACGTCGGCGCGCTGCAGCAGCTCGTCGACGTTGTGCGCATGGCCGCTGAACAGGGTGATGCCCAGGCTCGGCGTGCTGTGGTGCTGCGTGTCGCCCAGGTCGTAGGGCTGGTTCAGCCGCTCCATGATCTTGCGCGCGGCCGCGTCCACGTGTTCGATGGCTTCGGCCTGTGCCGCGCCCACGTTTTCCAGCATGACCACGAATTCGTCGCCGCCGAAGCGGGCCACGGTGTCGCCTTCGCGCACGCAGTCGACCAGGCGCTTGGCCACCTGCACCAGCAGCGTGTCGCCCACGCCGTGGCCGTGGGTGTCGTTCAGGTCCTTGAAGTTGTCGAGGTCGAGGAACAGCAGCGCGCCGTACTGGTGGTTGCGGTCGCTGGTCGACAGCGCCTGGCCCAGCCGGCGCACCAGCAACCGGCGGTTGGGCAGCTCGCTGAGTGCGTCGTAGAACGCCAGCTTTTCGATCTCGGCCTCGGCCAGCTTGCGTTCGGTGACGTCGCGCCCGGTGCCGCGGTAACCGGTGAAGTGGCCGGCCTCATCGAACACCGGCAGGCCCGACACACCGAAATAACGGATGCCGGGCGACTGCACCACTTCGACCGCGAAGACGTGGTCGCGGAACTCCTTGCGCGTCGCGATCAGCGCGTTCCACTCGGCCCATTCCTCGGGCGAGGCCAGGTAGCGGATGTAGTCCTTCGACTCCTGTCGCGTCTTGCCGACCATCAACTGGAACGGGTACAGCTCTTTGACCTGCTGCGAGGTCTCGAAGCTGGTGAAGCGGCCCTGCGTATCCTGCTCCCAGTACCAGTCGCTGCTGAGCTCGGTGAGGCTCCTGAAGCGGGCCTCGCTCTCGCGCAGCGCGCCCTGGGCGGCCACGTACGAGGTGACGTCGGTGAAGGTGCGCACGCGGCCGCCATCGGACAGGCGCTTGGTCGCCACTTCGAGCACGCGGCCGTCCACCGTGCGGCGCAGGTAGATGTCGGGCATCACCGTGCCACCGGCCTGGTATTCGCTGGCCACATAGCTGCGGGCGCGGGCCTCGATGTTTTCGAAGTCGTTGCCGAAGTCGCCGCGCGCGGTCTGGAACTTCACGATCTCGGTCACGCTGGGCTGCGCCTTCACCAGCGACTCGGGCAGGTCGAGCAGCTCCAGGTATCGCTTGTTGTAGGCCACCAGGTGGTTGCTGGCGCTGGTCAGCGAAATGCCCTGGGCGATGCTGGTCAGCATGTCGCTCATGGTCTGCGTCTTTTCGGCCAGCAGCTCGCTGGTCTGCTGGTAGGCCTGTTGCGCGAGCCGCTTCAGCGCGTCGGCGCGGCGGGCCTGGATCAGCTGGCTCAGGGTGCCCAGCAGGGGCTTCAGAAAGTCGACGTCGGCCTGCGCATAGGCCTGCGTGCGGCCGGCCAGCAGCACCAGGGCCACCATCTCGCCGTTGATCGACACCGGGATGCCGGCCAGGGTGCGTGCGCCGAGTTCGCTGGACAAGGCACCGGGCTTGCCGTCGAGCCAGGGCTGCTGGTCGCGCCACACCACGTCGAACACCGCCTGCGTCTCGGCCAGCAGGCCGTCGGCCCAGTCGCCGGACGTGGGCGCGGGCACCAGCAGCCGGCCCTGGGCGTCGCTCATCGCGTGGATCTGCGGCGACAGCGCGCCGCCGTCGAACACCGCCTCGGCGATCAGCCCGTGCGCGCTGTGCGTCAGCGCCAGCAAGTCCTCCAGCAGGCACTCGAAGGCCGTGGTGTCGTCCATGCTGCCCATGAACACCGACTGCGCCCGGCCCACGGCCTGCATCAGCCGGTGCTGCCGCTGCAGCAGTTCGACCGCGCGGCGGCGGTCGGACACATCCATGTGGGTGCCGACCATGCGCTCCACCGAGCCATCGGGCCCGTATTGCGTCGCGGCGCTGCGGCTCTGGATCCACACCCAGTGACCCGACTTGTGCCGCATGCGGAATTCGCGGTCGTAGTAGGGCGCCACCGGATGCGACACCGCGGCGATGTCGCCGATGAGTTGTTCCTGGTCGGCCGGGTGCACCAGCTCGAGCCAGCGGTTGCCTTCCATCGGCAGCTCGCCGGGCTCGTAGCCCAGCATGCGGCTCCAGGTGCCGTTGATGCGGTTGTCGCCGGTCTGCGCGTCCCATTCCCACAGGCCCAGGTGGGCGCCTTCGAGTGCCATCTCGAAGGCGTGGCGGCTCTCGCGCAACTGCCGCGCGGCCTGCACCTTGTGGCGCGCCGCCTCTACGCGCGGCGCCAGCGTGTGCAAGTAGGCCAGGCCGGCGTCCTTCACCACGTAGTCGGCATAGCCGCATTGCAGGGCACGCGCCGCCGCCCATTCGTCGCCGGCATCGATGGCCAGAATCACGGCCTGCTCGGCTACCTCGGGCCACAGGTCGAAGGCCACGCCGTCGCGCAGGCGGTAGCTGATGAAAACCGCGTCGGCCTTGCCCAACGTGGGCAGCCGGCGCGCCTGGGCCAGCGTGGCCACGTGCACCAGCTCCCAGGCCAGGCCCTGTTTGGCCACGGCCTGCGCTACCGCGGCGGCGTGCACCGCGTCGCTTTCGATCAGCAGGATCAGCGCAGGCATACCGAGTGCATCGGGGCTGGATCGGCAGCAGTTTGGCGGGGCGAGGAGTTCATCGAAGTGCGGCTTCGCAGCAGGGCATGTTGCGCTGCATTATCGCGTCTGCTGTAGAGGTGAACAGCACGGTGTACGATTTTAGTGTGCTGTCTTTGCGGCGTTCGTCCGGTCATGGAACCGGCCCGACGACCCGGCGCCCGCCAATCAGAATTTGCCGGCCAGCCGCAGCAGTACGTCGCCCACCGGATAGGCCACGCAGGGCAGGATGTAGCCCTCGGCCTTTTCATCCGCCGACAGGCCGGGCCACTGGATGCGGTAGTGCACCTGCCCGCGCACCAGTTGGCCGATGCAGGTGCGGCAGGTGCCGTTGCGGCACGAGCTGGGTGGGCTGAAGCCCGCGTGTTCGGCCGCCACCAGCAGCGGCAGATCCGCCGGCGCGGGGAAACACGCGCCCGACGACTCGACGCAGGCGGTGTAGATCTCGGTGGGTGGTGTGGCGTGGGGCGCGTCGCTCATGGCGCCCGAAGTGTAGGGGCAGGGCCGCCCGACTGCAGTGCGGCCGGCGGCAAGTCCCAACGCCCGGCCACGTTCTTCAGCAGCTGGGCGATGGCCGCCAGGCGCCGGCTGCGCACGTCGAGCAGGCTGCGCTCGGCGCTCAGCACGGCGGTCTGCGCGCTGACCACGTTCAGGTAGCTCACCGTGCCGGCGCGGTACTGGTTGGTGGTCACGTCGAGCGCGCGGCGGGCGGCGGTCAGCGCCTCGGCCAGCACGCCGGTTTCTTCCTGCAGGCTGGCGGCGATGACCAGGTTGTCTTCCACCTCCTGCAGCGCGGTCAGCACGGTTTGCCGGTAGCTGGCCGCGGCCTGGTCGACGCCGGCGCGGGCCGAGTCCACGGCGGCCTGGCGCTGGCCGCCGTCGAACGCGGTGAGCGCCAGGGCCGGCCCGAGCGACCAGAACAGGTTGGGCGCACTCACCAGGTTGGCCAGCGTGCTGCCACGGTAGCCGGCGCTGGCCGACAACGTGAGCGCCGGGAAGAATGCCGCACGGGCCACCCCCACCTGGGCATTGGCGGCGGCCACGCGGCGCTCGGCCGCGGCGATGTCGGGGCGGCGTTCGAGCAACTGCGCAGGCAACTGCGGTGGCGCGTCGGGGGCCATCGGCAGCGTGGCGGTGTTGCCCAGGTCGAACAGGCCGGGCGGGCGGCCGAGCAGCACGGCCAGTGCGTGTTCGAACTGGGCACGGCTGCTGCGCGATTCGATCAGCTGGGCCTGGGTCGACTTCAGCTGGTTCTGCGCCTGGGCCACGTCGGCCGCCGAGGCCACGCCGGCCTGGTAGCGGTTTTGCGTCAGGTCGAGCGAACGCTGGTAGGCCGTCAGCGTGTCTTGCAGCAGGGCGGTCTGGGCCTCGGCGGCGCGCAGCGAGAAATAGGTTTGCGCCAGCGTGGCCCGCACCGAAAGCTCGGCCGCGGCCAGGTCGTCGCGGCTGGCCTGCAACCGGGCCTGCGCGGTGTCGACCTGGCCCGACAGCCGGCCCCACAGGTCGACCTCCCAACTGGCCGAGCCGGTCAGGCTGACGCTGTTGCCAACGCTGCCCGCGCTGCTGTTGTTATTGCCGTTGCCGGTGCTGCTGGTGCTTCGGCTGCTGCCGCTGCCGCTGCGGCTGGCGTCCAGGCCCAGGCCGAAGCTGGGCAGCAGCGCGCCACGGCTGCCCGCCAGCGCCGCCTGGGCCGCGCGGTACTGCGCCACGCTGGCCTTGAGGTTTTCATTGCCGATGGCCACCTGGGCCTGCAGCGCGTCCAGCGCCGGGTCGTTGAACAGCCGCCACCAGTCATCTGGCACCGGGGTGGCTGCCGCTGGCTGCGCGGCGGCTTCGCGGAAGCTGGCGGGCATTTCCATGGCCGGGCGTTGATACGGCGGCGCGGTGCTGCAGCCGGCCAGTGCGGCGGCCAGCGTCAGCCACAGCGATGGGGTTTTCAAAACCTTGGGCAAGGCAATGGGCAAGGCAATGGACAAGGGCATTGAACGCGGCTCAGGCGGCATGGTCGACTTTCTCGAAAGGAGGCGTGCCAGGCGCGGCGCGCCGGCGCGGCAGCAGGCCCACCACCCGGGCGCGCAGCCGGTCGATGGCCACGTAGACCACCGGCGTGGTGTAGAGCGTCAACAGCTGGCTCAGGATCAGCCCGCCGACCACGGCGATGCCCAGCGGCTGGCGCAGCTCGGCACCGTCGCCCGTGCCCAGCGCCAGCGGCACTGCGCCGAAGATGGCGGCCACGGTGGTCATCAGGATGGGCCGCACGCGCAGCTGGCAGGCCTTGTAGATGGCCTGCGCGGCGGTCAGGCCGTGGGCCTGGCCGTTGTTTCCCTGGCCGCGTTGCCGCGTGATGGCGAAGTCGATCATCATGATGGCGTTCTTCTTGACGATGCCGATCAGCAGGATCACCCCGATCAGCGCGATGATGGAAAACTCGGTGTGAAATGCCAGCAGCGCCAGCAACGCGCCCACGCCGGCCGAGGGCAGGGTCGAGAGAATGGTCAGTGGGTGCACCAGGTTTTCATACAGGATGCCGAGCACCAGGTAGATCGTGACCAGTGCCGCCAGGATCAACAGCGGCTGACTTCCGAGCGACTGCGCAAACGCCTGCGCCGTGCCCGCAAACGTGCCACGCACCGACACCGGCACGCCCAGCTCGGCCATGGCGTTGTGCACCGCGTCGCTGGCTTCCGACAGCGACACCCCGATCGGCAGGTTGAAGCTCACCGTGGTGGCCGGCGTGCCGCCCTGGTGGTTCACCGCCAGCGGCGTGTTGGTCAGCTCCATGCGCGCGAACGCGGCCAGCGGCACCATCGCGCCGGTGCCCGACACGAACATCAGCTGGCGCAGCGTCTCGGGGCTTTGCAGGTACTGCGGCGCGATCTCCATCACCACGCGGTATTGGTTCAAGGGGTTGTAGATCACGCCGACCTGGCGCTGGCCGAAGGCGTCGTTCAGGGTCGAGTCCACGCTGGCCATGCTCAGGCCCAGGCGGGTCAGCGCGTCGCGGTCGATCACCAGCGAAGTCTGCAGTCCGCGGTCCTGCTGGTCGCTGTTCACGTCGGCCAGCTCGGGCAGGCGCTGCAAGGCCTGGCGGATGCGCGGCTCCCAGGTGCGCAGGTCTTCCAGCGCATCGGCCTGCAGCGTGTACTGGTAGGCCGCGTTCGACTGGCGCCCGCCGATGCGGATGTCCTGCACCGGGTTCAGGAACAGGTTGGCGCCAGCCTCGCCGGCCAGCCGCGTGCGCAGCCGCGCCACCACCTGGTCGGCCGAATCGTGCCGCTCGGACAGCGGCTTGAGCGACAGGAACATCTGCGCCGTGTTGCGCTGGCCGCCGCCGGTGAAGCCGGTCACGGTGTCCACCGCCGGGTCGGCCTGCACGATGGCCAGAAAGCGGTCGAGCCGCTGCTGCATGGCCTGGAACGAAGTGGCCTGGTCGGCCTGCACGAAGCCGATCACGCGGCCGGTGTCCTGTTGCGGAAAGAAACCCTTGGGGATCACGCCGTACAGGTACACGTTGAGCCCGATCACGGCCGCGAACACCAGCAGTGTCACCGGCTGGTGACGCAGCGCCCAGGCCAGCGAGCGCCGGTAGCGGCGCAGCACGGCCGACTCGGCCCGCGTGGCCCAGCGGCGCGCGCGGGCGGCCCAGCCTGTTCCGTCCCGTGCCGCGGGCGGCGGCGTCTTCAGCAGGGCCGCACACATCATCGGGGTGGTGGTCAGCGACACCACCATCGACACCAGGATCGCCGCTGTCAGCACCACCGCGAATTCGCGGAACAGCCGGCCGACCACGCCGCCCATCATCAGGATCGGGATGAACACGGCGATCAGCGACAAACTGATCGAGACCACGGTGAAGCCGATCTCGCGCGCGCCCACCAGCGCCGCCTGCAGCGCCGTCTTGCCCCGTTCCATGTGCCGCGTGATGTTCTCCAGCACCACGATGGCGTCGTCGACCACGAAGCCGGTGGCCACGGTCAGCGCCATCAGCGACAGGTTGTCCAGGCTGTAGCCGCAGAGGTACATCACGCCGAAGGTGCCGGCCAGCGACACCGGCACCGCCACGCTGGGGATCAGCGCGGCGCGGCCGTTGCGCAGGAACAGGAACACCACCAGGATCACCAGCCCGATGGAGATGCCGAGCGCGCGCTCCACCTCGCGCAAGGAAGCGCGGATGGTCGGGCTGCGGTCCATCACCACGCCGAGGTCGATGGTCGGCGGGATCGACGCGCGCAACCGCGGCAGCAGGGCGCGCACCTGGTCCACGGTCTCGATGATGTTGGCGCCGGGCTGTTTGTTGAGGATCAGCAGGATCGCCGGCTTGCCGTTGGCCGCGCCGTAGTTGCGCACGTCCTGCACCGAGTCGAGCACCTGGCCCACGTCCTGCAGCCGCACCGCGTTGCCGTTGCGCCAGCGCACGATCAGCGGCGCGTATTCGGCCGCGCTGCGGGCCTGGTCGTTGGCGCCGATCTGCCAGTAGCGCGTGGCGTCTTCCACCGCGCCCTTGGGCCGGTTGGCGTTGGTGGCGGTGATGGCCGTGCGCACATCGTCCAGCGCGATGCCGTTGGCGGCCAGGCGGTTCGGGTCCAGCTCGACGCGCACGGCCGGCAGCGCGCCGCCGCCGATGCTGACCTGGCCGATGCCGTCCACCTGCGACAGCCGCTGCGCCAGCACAGTGGAGGCCGCGTCGTACATCTGGCCGCGGGTCAGCGTGTCGGAGGTCAGCGCCAGGATCATGATCGGCGCATCGGCCGGGTTCACCTTGCGGTAGGTCGGGTTGCTGGGCAGGCTGGTGGGCAGCAGCGTGCGGGCGGCGTTGATGGCGGCCTGCACGTCGCGCGCGGCGCCGTCGATGTTGCGGTTCAGGTCGAACTGCAGCGTGACGCGGCTGTTGCCCAGCGACGAGGACGAGGTCATTTCGGTCACGCCGGCAATGGCACCGAGCGCGCGTTCGAGCGGCGTGGCCACCGTGGCGGCCATGGTCTCGGGGCTGGCGCCGGGCAACGAGGCCGAGACCGAGATGGTGGGGAAGTCGACTTGCGGCAGCGGCGCCACCGGCAGCTGGAAGAAGGCGATCGCGCCCGCCAGCGCAAGGCCGAGCGTGAGCAGCGACGTGGCGATGGGCCGGTGGATGAAGACCGCCGAAAAGCTCATTCGCCGGCTCCGACGGCCGTGCCGCGTTTGGCGTGGCGGTGGCGCCAGCGTTCCGACAGCCGCGCAAAGCCGAGGTAGATCACCGGCGTGGTGAACAAGGTCAGCAACTGGCTCACGATGAGGCCACCGACCATGGTCACGCCCAGTGGGTGGCGCAGCTCGCTGCCCACGCCGGTGCCCAGCATCAGCGGCAGCGCGCCCAGCAGCGCGGCCAGCGTGGTCATCAGGATCGGGCGAAAGCGCAGCAGGCAGGCCTGGTGGATGGCCTGGCGCGGCGGCAGGCCCTGCTCGCGTTCGGCGTCCAGCGCGAAGTCGATCATCATGATCGCGTTCTTCTTCACGATGCCGATCAGCAGCACGATGCCGATGATGGCGATGATGTCCAGCTCCTGGCCTGCGGCCAGCAGCGCCAGCAGCGCACCCAGGCCGGCCGAGGGCAGGGTCGACAGGATCGTCACCGGGTGGATGGTGCTCTCATACAACACGCCGAGCACGATGTACATGGTGACCACCGCGGCCAGGATCAGCAGCAGCGTGTTCGACAGCGAAGCCTGGAACGCCAGCGCCGCGCCCTGGAAGCTGGTCTCCATGCTGGCCGGCAGGTCGATCGCGGCCTCTTCGGCCTTGATCGCGTCGACCGCGGCGCCAAGCGACACGCCCGGCGCGGTGTTGAACGACACCGTGGCCGAAGGAAACTGCCCGACGTGGTTGACCGACAGCGCGGCCGCCCGCTGGCTGACCCGTGCCACCGAGGCCAGCGGGATCTGCGCCGTCACGCCATTGGTGCTGGCCGGCACGTACAGGCCTTCGAGTGCCTGCGGCCCGGCCTTGAAGTCCGGCGCCACTTCGAGCACCACGCGGTACTGGTTCGACTGGGTGAAGATGGTGGAGATCAGCCGCTGGCCGAAGGCGTTGTACAGCGCCGTGTCGATGGCCGCCACGGTCACGCCAAGTCGCCCGGCGTTGACCCGGTCGATCTCCACATAGGCCTGCAGGCCCTGGTCCTGCAAATCGCTGGCCACGTCGGCCAACTGCGGCAGGCCGCGCAGCCGCTCCACCAGCTGACCGGTGATGCTGGACAGCGCGGTGGCGTCGGGCGACGACAGCAGGAACTGGTACTGCGTCTTGGCGATGCGGTCTTCGATGGTCAGGTCCTGCACCGGCTGCAGGTACAGCGCAATGCCCGGCACCGCGCGGGCCGAGTCGGCGATGCGGCGCATCACTTCGGTGGCCGACGCACCGCGGCCCTCCTTCGGTTTCAGGTTGATCAGCATGCGACCGGCATTGAGCGTGGCGTTGCCGCCGTCCACCCCGATGAACGACGACAGGCTCTGCACCGCCGGGTCCTTCAGAATCTGCTCGGCCAGGGCCTGCTGGCGTTCGGCCATGGCCGGAAACGAGGTGGCCTGCGCCGCCTCGGTGATGCCCTGCAGCACACCGGTGTCCTGCACCGGGAAGAAGCCTTTGGGCACCACCAGGTACAACAGCACGGTGAGCGCGGCCGTGGCCACGAACACCAGCAGCGTGACCAGGTGCCGGTCGAGCACCCAGTCGAGCATGCGGCCGTAACGCGCGATGGTGGCCTCGAAGAACCGGCCCGTGGCCTGATAGAGCCGGCCGTGGTTTTCTTCGGGGGTGTGTTTCAGCAGGCGCGCGCACAGCATCGGCGTGAGCGTGAGCGACACCACCGCCGAGATCAGGATCGACACCGCCAGCGTGATCGCGAATTCATGGAACAGCCGACCCACCACGTCGCCCATGAACAGCAGCGGGATCAGCACCGCGATCAGCGAGATCGTCAGCGAGATGATGGTGAAGCCGATCTGCTTGGCGCCCTTGAGCGCGGCCTGCATCGGCGGCTCGCCCTGCTCGACGTAGCGGGCGATGTTCTCGATCATGACGATGGCGTCGTCCACCACGAAGCCGGTGGAGATGGTCAGCGCCATCAGCGTCAGGTTGTTGATGGAAAAGCCGGCCAGGTACATCACGCCGAAGGTGCCCACCAGCGACACGGTCAGCGACACGATGGTGAAGCCGATCTGCTTGGCGCCCTTGAGCGCGGCCTCGAACGGCGCCTCGCCCGCTTCGACGTAGCGCGCGATGTTCTCGACCATGACGATGGCGTCGTCGACGACGAAGCCGGTCGAGACGGTCAGCGCCATCAGCGACAGGTTGTCGAGTCCGTAGCCGCATAGCGACATGATGCCGAACGTGAGATCGGAAGAGCAC
>JAQGMQ010000306.1 GCA_028292305.1 Rhodoferax sp. | reverse complement strand
GCTGAGCTCGGACGACGTGGCCTACAACGGCCTGTACAGCCTGCTGCCGCGCCAGTACATCGCGACCGAGCTGTTCGAGCGTGTCGAAGTGCTGCGCGGTGCGTCTGCTTTTCTGACCGGCGCAAACCCGGGCAGCGGCGGCATCGGCGGTGCCATCAACCTGCTGCCCAAGCGCGCGCCCAACGAGCCGCTGAGCCGTGTCACCCTGGGGGCCGGCAGCGGATCGCAAGGCAACCTGGCGGTCGATCTGGCACGCCGCTTCGGGCCCGACAACAGCACCGGCATCCGCGTGAATGCCGCGGTCCGCGACGGCGGCACGGGTGTGGACAACGAAAAGGCCAAGCTCGGCCTGCTCGCCGTCGGGCTGGACTGGCGCAGCCGCGACGTCCGCCTGTCCGGCGACATCGGCTACCAGAACAACAAGCTGCGCGAGACGCGTCCGAACGTCACCCTGTCGGGCACCGGCATCACCAGCGTGACGGCCGCGCCCGACGCCAGCGCCAACTTCGCGCAGCCGTGGTCGTACTCGAACGAACGCGACACGTTCAGCACCATGCGGGGCGAGGTCGACATCAACGCGAACGTCACCGCCTGGGCCGCCTACGGTCTGCGCCGCAGCTCCGAGGCGAACTCGCTGGCCAACCTGACGGTCAGCAACTCGGCCGCCGGCGCCGGTTCGACCTACCGCTTCGACAACACCCCCAAGGACGATGTGGACACCGGCGAGATCGGCATCCGCGGCAAGCTGCGCACCGGCGCCATCGGCCACGAATGGGTGGCATCGGCCTCCGCCTTCGAGCTGGAGACGAAGAACGCCTACACCTTCGACTTCCTGAACACGCGGGCCACCAATCTCTACAACCCCGTGAGTTATCCCTTGCCCACGTTCAGTGCCAACGCGATCACGGCCAACCCCGGTGGCCCGGCGTTGAACACCCGCACCAAGCTGCGCAGCTTCGCGCTGGGCGACACCTTGTCCTTCCTCGATGGCTCGGTGCTGTTGACGCTGGGCGCGCGCCACCAGACGCTGGAGACGCAGAGCTTCGCGGTCAACACCGGCAGCCCCGGTGTCGCCTACAGCCAAAGCCGCACCAGCCCCGCGGCCGGCGCGGTCTACAAGTTGAACAAGCAGGTCTCGTTCTACGGCAACTACATCGAAGGCCTGAGCAAGGGTGACACAGCGCCGGCCACGGCCAACGGGGCGCCGGTGACCAACCGCGGCGACATGCTTGCGCCGTATGTGTCGAAGCAAAAAGAAGTCGGCGTGAAATACGACGGCGGTCGTCTCGGCGGTGCCGCGTCGCTGTTCTCGACCACCAAGCCGCGTGCCTTCACCGACGCGACCCAGGTCTTCAGTGCCGGCGGCGAAGACGAACACCGCGGCCTCGAACTCACGGCCTACGGTGAGGCCGCGCGCGGGCTCAAGCTGCTCGGCGGCATCACCTGGCTCGACGCCAAACAAAAGCGCACCGGCTCCGCGACCACCGACGACAAACGCGTGATCGGCGTGCCCAAGGTGCAGGCCAACCTCGGCACCGAATGGGCCGTGCCGGTGGTGCAGGGCCTGGCCTTCGATGCGCGCCTGGTCTACACCGGCAGCAGCTATGCCGACGCGACCAACACCCTGCAGGTCTCCGGCTGGACCAGGCTCGATCTGGGTGCGCGTTACCTGATGGAACTGCAAGGCCGCGTGGTGACGCTGCGGGCGCGTGTGGACAACGTGGCCAACCGCAATTACTGGGCTTCGGTCGGTGGCTCATCGGGCTCCGGCTATCTGGTGGTGGGCGCACCGCGCACCTTCACGCTCAGCGCCAGCGTCGACTTCTGAACCCCTTGCCGATGCTGAGTTCACGCGCCATCAAGGGCTGGGCCTGGACCCACAAATGGGCAAGCCTGGTCTGCACGGTGTTCATGCTGCTGCTGTGCCTGACCGGGTTGCCTTTGATCTTCCACCACGAGATCGACCATCTCATGGGCAACGAGATCGAGGCGCCCGCGCTGCCACCCGAGTCGGCAAGCACGCGTGCAACACTGGATGCTGTCCTGGCCTCCGCCAAGGCCCTCTACCCCGAGCGCATCGTGCAGTTCGCCTCGCAGCCCGAGGACAGCAAGAACCTGTGGTTCGTCACCCTCACGCCCACGCCCGACCCGACCGACGACTTCAAGTCCATCGCTGTTGACGCGCGCACGGCCAAGGTGGTGGGCGAGCCGCCGGTCAACACCGGCTTCATGTACATCATGTTCAAGCTGCACGTCGACCTGTTCGCGGGTTTGCCGGGCAAGCTGTTCCTCGGCCTCATGGGCCTGCTGCTGCTGGTGGCCATCGTCTCCGGCGTGGTGCTGTATGCGCCGTTCATGCGCAAGCTCGACTTCGGCACCGTGCGCAAGCAGCGCACCACGCGGCTCAAGTGGCTCGACCTGCACAACCTGCTGGGCATCGTCACGCTGGTGTGGGCCTTCGTGGTGGGTGGCACCGGCATGGTCAACACCTGGGCCGACCTGCTGATCAAGTATTGGCAGTACGACCAGCTGAGCGCGCTGCTTGCGCCCTACAAGGGCCAGCCGCTGATCGCCGATGCCGAACGCAGCGCGCTGCAGCCGGCGCTCGACGCGGCCCTCAGGCACACACCGGGCATGGACCTGGCGTTCATCGCCTTTCCCGGCACGTCGTTCTCCAGCCCGCACCACAACACCTTCTTCCTGCGCGGCAACACGCCGGTCACGGCCAAGCTGCTGCAACCGGTGCTGGTGGACGCGAAGACCGCCGAAGTCACGGCCGCACCGGAAATGCCGTGGTACCTCACTGGCCTGTTGATCTCGCAGCCGCTGCACTTCGGCGACTACGCCGGCATGCCGATGAAGATCCTCTGGGCGCTGCTCGACATCGCCACCATCGTGGTGCTGGGCAGCGGCCTGTACCTGTGGCTGCAACGCCGCCAGCCGCGCAGCCTGCTGGCGGAGGCCGGCATGGCGGTGGATGGCGCGGCGCGGGTGAGCCGATGAACAGCCCGTTCTTCAGGCTCTGGGGCTGGCCCATCGGGCTGGCGCTGTTGACGGCCACCGGCCTCGGCACGGGGCTCGTCTCCGATGGCTGGGGCGACGTGTGGTCGTGGATCGGCCTGGGCGT
>JAQGMQ010000301.1 GCA_028292305.1 Rhodoferax sp. | reverse complement strand
GGCGCGATGCGGCTGCAGGCCGGCATCCAGCAGGCCAACCGCGCCTACGCCTTCGACGTGAAGCCCCGTTGGCCGCTGGACTCCCTGATCGCTGAAGTCTAGATGGCGGCTGGAAAAAAGCCGGCCCGGGCGTCACCACCCTGGCCGGCTTTTCAACGAGCGCGTTTCCGCTGTTTTAGTTGATCGCGAGTTGCGCCACGTTGGACACAGGCGCCTTCTTGGTCAGCTTCAGCGTCAACACGCCGTTTTCAAGCTTGGCGTCGCTGGTGCCCACGTCGATGTCTTGCGGCAGCTCGTAGGCCGCCTTGAACTTGCGTGCGGCGTCGGCCAGGGTCTCGATGCGGACCACGCTGCCTTCGATGCCGATGGACAGCTGTTCCTTGGCGATGCCGGGCACGTCGAAGGTGAGGGTGTAGGCCTGCTCATCCTGCGTCAGCTGCACGTTCTGTTGGCGTGGGGTGTAGAGCTGTTCGTCGAGCAAACGGTCCAGCGAGCGCAGGGCGCTGACATGGGCGGAACGGCGAACGATGGCTGGGGAAGTGGAAGCGAAAAACATGGGTGTGTCCTTGTACACTGCGCGGCTTTCACAGCGATCGCCGCATGGAACCTATCTGTGCCCAGTGCGATGATTTTCAAGAGAATTTCCACCATGTTTAAGTTTCGCAGACAGGTCTTGAAATCTCTGGCGCTGGCGTTATGTGTTCCCGCCCCGGGCCAGGCGCAGACCCTCCCCGCGCCGATCAAGATCGCCATGGTCGAAGGCTTGAGCGGCGGCAATGCCAACGGCGGAGAGGCCGTGTTTCGCAACCTGGCCTGGGCCGTGGAGCGCGTCAACGAACGCGGTGGCGTCAAGCTGCCAGGCGGGGCGCGGCGGCTCAGCCTGGAACGTTACGACAGCAAAGGTCAGATCGACGAAGCCCTGTCGACCTTCAAGTCAGCGGTCGATGACGGCGCGCGGTTCATCGTGCAGGGCAACTCGTCGGCGGTGGCCGCCGCGCTCATCGACGCGGTCAACAAGCACAACGAACGTGAGCCGGCCCGGCGCGTGGTGTTCCTCAATTACTCGGCGGTGGACCCGATCCTCACCAACGAGAAATGCAGCTTCTGGCACTTCCGCTTCGACGCCCACGGCGACATGCGCATGGCCGCGCTGCTGTCGGTGCTGAAGGACGACAAGAGCGTGAAGTCGGTCTATCTGCTGGGCCAGGACTACAGCTTCGGCCAGGCCGTGCTGCGCGAGGCACGCCGGCAGATCGCGAGCCTGCGCCCCGACATCCAGATCGTCGGCGACGAGCTGCATCCGCTGCTGCGCATCAAGGACTTCGCTCCCTATGCCGCCAAGATCAAGGCCAGCGGTGCCGACGCCATCGTCACCGGCAACTTCAGCAACGACCTGACGCTGCTGGTGAGGGCCGCCAAGGATGTGGGCTTCGAGGGCAAGTTCTACACCTTCTACGGCAACGCGCTCGGCGCACCCGCGGCCATCGGCGACGCCGGCGTGGGCAAGATCATCGCCGTGGCCGACTGGCTGCCCAACGTGCCCGGCGCCGCCAGCGAGGGCTTCTACCAGTCGTTTCGCCAACGCTTCCCCAAGCCGGCCGACGACTACGTGCACATGCGCATGCAACTGCTCATCGAAGCCCTGGCCCAAAGCATCGAAAAAGCCGGCACGACCGACGCCACAGCCGTGGCCACGCAGCTCGAGCACGTGCAAGTCAGCCTCGGAGGACAAACCGGCAGCATGCGCGCCGCTGACCACCAGTTCCAGCAAGGGCTGGTGGTGGGCATGATGGACCGGCAGGGCACACCCGGCGTGAAGTTCGACGTGGAAGGCTCGGGCTACGGCTTTCGCGTGATCAGGCAGATCAGCGCGGCCCAGGCGGAGCAACCGCAGAGCTGCAGGATGGTGCGGCCGAGCTGAGGGTGCTGGTGGGTTTGTTTGAGCTTTGGCTCGGCGAGTGGCTTGGCGCCGAGCGTCCAGGAAAGATTCGCCTCCGTTCGTCTGGAGCTGATCCGAACCCTTCGACAAGCTTGGCGCCAACGCAGAGGAGGAGCGTTGACAAGCACCTCAAACGGCATCATCGCCAAACCAGCAGCCGCACCCACCCTAGCCCGTAAACCCCGCACAAGCCCCCGCATTCACCCGCCCCTTGCATTCGCGCAAGAGCCTGCGGTCGCGTTCGGCCGTGGTCTCTTCGCCACCCTTGATGAACTTCGGCGCCTTGCCGCCGTGTTTCTTGACGACCTTCACCGCGTCAGGCTTGCCCTTCTTTGCCGACGCATCGGCACCAACAGCCACCACGAGACACAACATCAGGACCACGAGGGCAGGGCGCATGGCGACTCCTATCACGGCAGCACCGAACGCCGACCTGTGCCCGCACCCTTCGCCCGCTTCGGAGGTTTCGTCCGTTACGATCCGGGGTGGACCACCTGACTGTTCAGTTCCTCGTTTCTACTCCGATTTGCACCATGCGCCAAGCCATCCAGAACCTCGAAGAATCCAAGATCCGTGAAGTCGCCAATGCCGGCATGGGACGCAGCGACGTGCTCGCGTTCTGGTTCGGCGAAAGCGACGAGGTCACGCCCGACTTCATCCGCCAGGCGGCGATCGATTCGCTGCAAAGCGGCGAGACGTTTTATTCGCACAACCTCGGCCTGCCCGAGCTGCGTCAGGCTGTCGCCAGCTACATGAGCGCGCACCACGCACCCATCGGCATGGAGCGCATCGCCATCACGTCGGGCGGCGTGAACGCGCTGATGCTGGCCGTGCAGATGCTGGTCGACGCGGGCGACGAGGTGGTGGCCGTGACGCCGGTGTGGCCCAACCTCACGGCGCAGCCGGCGATCATGGGCGCGCAACTGCGCTGCGTGTCTCTGAAGCCCGTGACCAGCGGCTCCGACAAAGGTGCCTGGGCGCTCGACCTGGACGCGCTGCTGGCCGCCATCACCAGCCGCACCAAGCTGCTGATCATCAATGCACCGAACAACCCCACGGGCTGGACGCTGACGCGCGACGAACAGCAAGCCATCGTCGAACACTGCCGACGCACCGGCACCTGGATTCTCTCGGACGAGGTCTACGAACGCCTCTACTACGAGCCCACGGCCAACGGCTGCGCGCCGAGCTTCCTCGATGTGACCACGCCCGACGACCGGCTGGTGGTGGTGCACAGTTTCTCCAAGAGCTTCCTCATGACCGGCTGGCGCCTGGGCTGGCTGGTGATGCCCGCGGCCATGACGCACGACATGGGCAAGCTCATCGAGTTCAACACCTCGTGCGCCAGCGTCTTCACCCAACGCGCCGGCGTGGTGGCGCTGCAGCGCACGCTTGAAGTCACACCCCGGGTGGTGGCCCATCTCAAGGCCTGCCGCGACACGCTGGTGCCGCTGCTGCAGGCGCTGCCGCGCGTCGAGGTGGCGGCCGCGAAGGGCGGCATGTACGCGTTCTTCAAACTGGCCGGCCACGACGATTCGCTCGTCACCGCCAAACGTCTGGTGGTCGAAGCCGGCCTGGGCCTTGCGCCCGGCAACGCCTTCGCCCCGGAAGCGCAAGGCTGGCTGCGCTGGTGCTTCGCGTCGAAGGACCCGCAGCGACTGGTGGAAGGCGTAGAGCGGCTGAAGAAGTGGGCTATAATTTGAGGCTTGCTGCAGCGTACTTTTCGGGGTGGGTTGCAGCGGCGGCCCAGGCCGGTTCGAAAGTTTCCAGCTAAGCTTTCTTGGATCGGGATGGGTCAAGTCAGGTTAAAAATTGCGGCTCGAAATTTTGCTTAGAAATGACGTGCTATAATTCGAGGCTTGAAACGCGGGAGTAGCTCAGTTGGTAGAGCGCAACCTTGCCAAGGT
>JAQGMQ010000287.1 GCA_028292305.1 Rhodoferax sp. | reverse complement strand
CCCTTGGCCACGCCGCGGCGCGCCAGGCCGTAGCCCACGTTTTCGCCAACCGACATCATCGGAAACAGCGCCAGGTGCTGGAACACCATGTTCACCGGCCGCTGGTTGGGCGGCACGCCGTTCATGGCCTTGCCGCCGATGTGGATCTGCCCGGAATCGGGCGCGAGGAAGCCCGCGATCATGCGCAGCAACGTGGTCTTGCCGCAGCCCGACGGGCCGAGGATGGAGAAGAAACTGCCCCGGGCCACGGAGAAGGACAAGTCCTTCACCGCCACCTGGCCAGCATAGATCTTGCCGACGTGGTCGGCCTGTAAGTCTGCTTGCACTGCTGAAGCCAGGTCCGTCTTATTGGGCGGCTTTGATGCGGTCGAGCACCCGGCCTTCGATCTCTTCGATGCCAGACGGCACGGCCGGGTACCACTTGACGTTCTTCAACGCGGCTTCAGGAAAGCTGGCCGCGAACTGCGCCTTCAGCTTGGCATCGGCCAGTTGGTCGGCACCCTTGGATGCGGTGAAGTTGCCGGCCTGGCCCGCCACCTTGGCGGCCACCTCAGGGCGCATGTTGAAGTTGATCCAGGCATAGGCGGCGGCGTCGTTGCGGCCCTTGGCGGGGATGGCAAAGGTGTCGATCCAGCCGAGCGCGCCCGACTTCGGTGCGATGTACTGGATTTCAGGCTTCTCGGTGTTGAGCTTCCAGCCGCCCGTGTCCCACATCATCGCGCCGACCACTTCACCCGCGCGCATGCCGTTCAGCAACTGGTCCTTGTTGTCCCAGTAGAACTTCACGTTGCTCTTGCAGGCGGTCATGGTCTTGCCCACGTCGTCCATCAGCGCGGCATAAGCCTTGGGGTCGCTGTACACGGCGAACGGGTCCTTGCCCGAAGCGAAGCCGAAGGCCAGCAGCGTGGGGCGCTTCAGGCGCACGGCCACCTTGCCCTTCACATCGCCTTTGCACAGGTCGGGGTAGTCGGTCATGCTGGCCAGCTTGGTGTTGACCACCAGGCCGTCGGTGCCCCAGATGTGCGGCAGGCCATAGACCTTGCCATCCAGCGTGGTGTTCTTCTTGGTGGCTTCGAGCATCGATGGGATGAACAGCTCGGTCTTGATCTTGCTCAGGTCCATCGGCTTGTAGATGGCGAACTCCTGCTGCGGGCCGGTGATGCGGTCCTGCGAAGGCTGCGCCAGATCGAAGCCGGCACCGCCGGTGGCACGCAGCTTGGAGATCATTTCCTCGTTGTTCGACAAGGTGATTTCGACGTCGATGCCGGTTTCCTTCTTGAACATCGCCACGACATCGGCGGGCACGTAGTCGGCCCAGGTGATGAGTCGGAGTTTTTGTTCCTGCGCCAGCAGCGGGCTGCTCATGATGGAGGCGAACAGACCGGTGGCGATGACGAGGCGAGATAGTTTCATGGAACGCTTTCTGGGTTGGCGGGTATACAAAGAATACCAAGCAAAATTGATGCCGGGCAATATGGTGCGCAAATCGTAGCCTGTACGCATTTCATGGGCAAGTCAACGCTTGATGCAGCGGCGCTGGCCCGAGGTTCAACGCGGTGCCGTTTTCGCGGCTGTCCAGGCCGCCCGGCGCGCCAGGCTTTCGGCCGGCCAGACCGCCGAGGCCTGGTAGTAACCATCGAACGCCGGCACGCCATCGGGCAGCAGCACCCAGGGCTGCTTGGAGGCGGTGAAGATGTGGATGTCGGGCGGCATCACGCCGGGCTCGTCGAGCGTGCCCACACGCACGAAACACACGGCTTCGCCGGCACCGGCGTAATGGCTCCACACCGCCACCAAACATTGTGGGCAGCGGGCGATCTTCTGGCCCTTGCCACTCAGCGAGGGCGTGTGCACCAGTTCGACCGCGCCCTGCTGCAGCCGCACGCGGTCGGCTTCGATCATCGCGTTGAGCGCGAAAGCGGTGCCTGATTCACGTTGGCACCACCGGCAATGGCAGCAATGCACAAACACGGGGCGCGTTGCCATGCGGTAACGCACGAACCGGCAGGTGCATCCGCCTTCAAATGGGGCTTGGTCGGCAGCATGCATGCGGTCCCTTTCTGCAGAGGTGTTTTAGGTATTCTGCAGTGCGAAGACGGCTGCCGCCCCCGCGATTTCCCTTGCATGGCTTGTAACGGCCGTAGGTTGCAACCGAGCCGCAAGTTTTATGGCGGCTTAAGAAACCATCAGCGCTGCACGAACGACAAACGCGCAGCGAGACCGAGAAAGACCACCGCCGCCACGCGGTTCATGACCCGTTGGGCGCGTGGCGAGCGCCGCAGCGCTGCGCCGAACACACCCGAGAAATACGCGATGACGCTAAAGGTCAGCAAGGTGGCCAGAATGAAGATGCCGCCCAGGCTAAGGAGTTGCAGCACCATGCCGCCCTGGGCCGGATCGGCGAACTGCGGCAGAAAAGCCAGAAAGAAGATCGCCACTTTCGGATTAGTGATGTTCATCAGCACACCCTTGCCGTAGGCGCGCCACGCGCCGGTGCCCTGGCTCTGGTCACCAGCTGCAGACGTGGTGGCTTGCGCAGGCGCATCGGGCGCACGCCACGCCTGCCAGGCCAGCCACACCAGGTAGGCCGCGCCAAACAACTTCAGCACCGTGAAGGCCAGCGCGGACGTGGCGAACACCGCGGCCAGACCCAGCGCCACGGCCGCCGTGTGCACCAGCAAGCCCGTGCACAAACCGAGCACCACCAGCATGCCCGAACGCCGGCCCTGCACCGCTGAATGCATCAGCACGAACAGGTTGTCGGGCCCGGGCGTCAGACCCAGCAGGCAGGCAATGCCGAAGAAGCTGATGGCGGAATCGAGTAAGGGCATAAGGACTCTTGAGGCAGGGGCAAAAACGGGCGCCCATCATCGCAGATCAGGCGGGCGCACCACGAGTTCGTTGATCACCGCCTCCACGTCGTCGATGCTGCGCACGATCTGCTCCAGCGCCGCCGCCTGCTCGGGCTGGCGCACGCAGCCCCTGAGCCAGACCCAGCGCCGCTGCCCTTCCACCCATACCGAGGTGTCGGCAAACCGGTCGTCGTAAAGAATCGCCTGGCGCACCCGCGGAATGATTTCCGCGTCGTACAGATAGGCGTTGGGCAGCCGGCAACGGCCCGAGCGGTAACAGCTGGTGCCGCGCTCCACCCGGCCATGCTCCTGCGCACGCCGCTCGGCCAGCGTGATCAGCGGTCCGGGTTGCGGCGGACAGTCGGCGATTCCAGTCGTCACCTGTGCGAAGGGGTCGTTGAAATGGTTCGCGGGTTGCTCGCGTGCGGGCTGTGCAGAGGCGGCGCCGGCAGCCAGTGCGAAGGCACCGGCAAGCCAATGCCACCGCCGAGCCTTATGCATGGTTGACCGGTTGCTGCGATGGCGTGGGTCTGACTATCGGCGTGGTGGCATAACGTTGTTTTTGCATGGCATTGAATCTTCGATCAAAGGGTGATGAAACGCCGTGGGAGAGAGCCACGCGCTCTCTTCTACTACTTTTTCTTCAACTCGAAAATACCGCGGCAGCCTGCGAGCCAACACCTGGTCGCAGGCAGGTTGCACCACCGATGCTCGGCTCACTGCGCCCTGCAGACGCGTCAGCTTATCTC
>JAQGMQ010000258.1 GCA_028292305.1 Rhodoferax sp. | reverse complement strand
CTGCCTGCAGGGCACCGACAGGGCCGGTGCCCACTACCTCATCGCCATGCCGGCGCAGTGGAACGGCACGCTGGTGCTGCACGCGCACGGCGGCCCGGCACTGGGTGCGCCGCAGGCCGAGCGCACGGTGGAAGACCTTCAGCGTTGGGCCGTGGTGGTCAAAGCCGGCTACGCCTGGGCCGGCTCGAGCTTTCACCAAGGCGGCGTGGCGGTGCGGTCAGCGGCCGTTGACACCGAACGCCTGCGGCAGATTTTCAACGAGCAGGTAGCCCGCCCGAAGCGCACCGTGCTGCACGGCCAGTCGTGGGGCGCAAGTGTTGCGGCCGAAGGCGCCGAGATGTTCCCTGGCCGCTACGATGCCGTGCTGCTCACCAGCGGCGTGCTGGCCGGCGGCACCCGCGCCTATGATTTCAGGCTCGACCTGCGCGTGGTCTACCAGGCCCTGTGCGCCAACCACCCGAAGGCCGACGAACCCGCCTATCCGCTGTGGATGGGCCTGCCCCAAAGCAGCCCCCTCACACGCAGCGAACTCGCCGCGCGCGCCGACCAGTGCCTGGGCGTGGCCACGCCGGCGGCACAGCGCAGCCCCGCGCAGGCGCGCAAGCTGAAGACTTTGGTCGACGTGGTGCACATCCCTGAAAGCGCGGTGCTGGCGCACCTGGCGTGGGCCACCTGGCATTTCGAGGACATCGTGCAACACCGCACCCAAGGCGGCAATCCGTTCGGCAACGCCAACGTGCACTACGCCGGCTCGGACGACGACGCGGCCCTGAACGCCCGCGTGCTGCGCTACACGCCCGACCCCGCGGCCGTCGCCCGCTTCGGCGCCGACGCCGACCCGACCGGCCACATCGGCGTGCCCGTGCTCACCGTGCACGGCATCAACGACCCGACCGCCTTCGTCGAGATGGACGACAGCTTTCGCGAGACGATGGCACGTGGCGGCAGCGCCGACCGGCTGGTGCAGACCTTCACCAACGACAACGAACACAGCTACCTCAGCGACCCCGCGTACCCGACCTTGCTGGCGGCGTTGCTGCAGTGGGTGGAGCGCGGCGAGAAGCCGACACCAGCCGGCATCGCCGCCAGTTGCACGGGCTTCGAAGTGCGGTTCGGCGTGGGCTGCCGCTTCCTGCCCGGCTACCGGCCGGCGCCGCTGGCGACGCGTTCACCGAGCCGGTGAAGGCTCGGCGCGAGGCGGACAGAAATCCGTCGCAGCAAATCTGGCTCCCATTCGCGCGCAACCACTAGTCAACAACGTTGGACGCACCGAGCAGGCCGGAACGTTGCGCAATACTCAGCGGCGGGGCGGGAAATTTCGGTAGGAAGCAGGCACGAATGCGAAAACTTTTTCTATTAAAATCGCATACTATTTAATTTTGTAAATTTTATGTACGCATTTCTAAAGCCTTCTTTTACGGGCTGCGCCGCCTTGCTGATTGTTGGCTGCGCAAATAATGTTGCCGTAAAAGATGTACTAGGCAACCCCGCCGAATACCTTACCACCCTCACTCCCGCAACTCTGCGCACCGAGGTTGTCGCGAGTCTGCCGAGAGGAGAGCCGCCGCTTGAATTCAAGCAGATTGATTTTCAAACGGAAGTCGCTGAGATTCGGAACGATCAGACTCCCGAACGCGTGGTGACGACCAAAAGCGTTTTCGTGAACGTCGGAAACGGGCTCCTGAGGTCATACGACGAACTGAGCACGAATGGTGTGCCGTTCAGGATCAATTACAAGCTGAGCTACCGAGGTTTCTTGCCACTTAAATGGCAGCCCGTCTTTCTGAACCGATCAAATGCAGACATGATGCAAGAGATGAAATCTCTTAAGCGCATTGACTCGCTCCCCGGAGGCATGACGATGGGCGGCACGCTCCAGTATGAATTGACCTTTGGCAGCCAAATGCAGCTTGCCAACTTCAGGGAAGGAAAAGACGTTTGCACCGTAGGTGCCATCGCCAGCGCGAGCGACCTCAATCCCAACCTGGAAGGGAAGTGGACTGAGCTTTCTTGCGTGAATTACGGATCGAACGGTCAATTGTTAAGTAGGTCGACCTACGCTTACCTCAATCGCTACGGCCTCACGTTGCTGCGTAGTTTTGTCGATAGCGCCTCCCAAAGCACGCACAAGCTCCGCTCCATCCAAATTCAGCAATGAGGCAGCCGCCAGCGCTGCATTTGGGCACGCAAGAAAAATGGTGTGCAGATCGGCATTGATTGAATGCGGCACTGGATACAGCGCTCCCACCCATGCCGGCTTGCCCAACCGCCCCTGCGAGGACTAACACCCCAACCCACCGGAACCGGCTGGCCGCGCCGCTTTGGCAAGTCCAGTTAGGCGGCAAGCAAAGGCTGGTTTAGTCGCCGTAAGTTGTCGGACGTTTGAAGTGCAGTTTGGGGCGGGTTATCGCTTCCCGCTCGACTAACAGCCGACGCCTCCAGTGAGGCGTTCCGAAGGCGTCACAAAGCGCCAACTTTCAGCCAGCAGACGGTTGATCGCCACCAGGGCATCGCGCAGGCGCTCGCTGCGCGTGCCACGCATCACGACGCAGGGCCGCCCAGTCGCCTCCAGTTGCGCAAGAAAACGCGCGTTCATCCAGGCCCGGATGTGTTCACCGTCGCGGATGCCGTCCTGCTCGAAGGGCACGCCTTCGTGGTCGGTCAGCAGATAGACAGCGCCGCGATCGACCTCTGCCAGCGATTCCACGGCCGATGACGCGGTCCCCAGATAACGCTCGTGCCACACGCCGGTGGCAAATGCGTCGGTATCGCAAACGAGCAACGGCCCGCCGATGCGCGCTTCCCGGGCTGCCAAAGCGTTTTGCGTACGGGCGATGGCGGTGAACTCTTCGCTGCGCCACGTCATACCGTGCATGCTGGGCGGAACTCGCCCTGCCAACTGCGCCGCGGCCCGTTCTGAAGCGAGTTTGTCTATAGTGAAGCGTCTGCCGTACTCCTCGACCCATCGGGTTGCACCGTGGGCACCGCCGCGGCAACGCAGGGCATCCGCGATGTCCCGCGAGAGGGTGGTGGTGCCGGTGGATTCGGCCCCGATCACCACCACCCTGCGAGCCAGCCCCGCCTTGACCGGCGGAGACAAGAAATCCCAGTGCGCACAGACGTCGGCCCGCACACGCGTGGCCGAGATGGGCGCAAGCTCCCGTGCCGTGTCGATCGTCACCGAACGCGCGCCGAAGTGGCCCGCCAGTTCCGCACCGTAAGCCTCCGAACTGAACACGGCGGTAACCGAAGGCGCAACGATAGCCGCCAGGGCCTCGCGCATCAGGTCGACATGGGCACGCCAGATGGCCGCGTCCTGCAGGTCCATGCGCACGTCATCGACGATACCGGTAACAGTGACATGCGCGGTAGCCGCGTGCGCCTCACGCAGCCACTGCACGCGCTCGGCCAGCGAGATGCGTTCATGTGATGCTGCCATGACCACCACCGACACGCGGCCGCAAGACGCCGCCGCGGCGGCGATCAGCAAATGG
>JAQGMQ010000237.1 GCA_028292305.1 Rhodoferax sp. | reverse complement strand
CCCTACATCCGCAAGTTCCACGGCAAGACCCTGGTGATCAAGTACGGCGGCAACGCCATGACCGACCCGGCGCTGCAGGCCGACTTTGCCGAAGACGTGGTGCTGCTGAAGCTGGTCGGCATGAACCCGGTGGTAGTGCACGGCGGTGGCCCTCAGATCGAAACCGCGCTCAAGCGGCTGGGCAAGACGGGCAAGTTCATCCAGGGCATGCGTGTCACCGATGAAGAGACCATGGAGGTGGTCGAGTGGGTGCTGGCCGGTGAAGTGCAGCAGGACATCGTGGGCCTGATCAACCAGGCTGGCGGCAAGGCTGTGGGCCTGACCGGGCGCGACGGCGGCCTCATCCGCGCGCGGAAGCTGAAGATGGTCGACAACGCCGATCCGAGCCTCGAGCACGACGTGGGCCAGGTCGGCGACATCGTGGCCATCGACCCGAGCGTGGTCAAGGCGCTGCAGGACGACGCTTTCATTCCCGTCATCAGCCCGATCGGCTTCGGCGAGCAGAACGAGAGCTACAACATCAACGCCGACGTGGTGGCCGGCAAGTTGGCCATCGTGCTCAAGGCCGAGAAACTGGTGCTGCTGACCAACACGCCCGGTGTGCTCGACAAGGCCGGCAAGCTGCTCACCGATTTGACCGCACGCGAGATCGACGAACTGTTTGCCGACGGCACGATCTCGGGCGGCATGCTGCCGAAGATCGCCGGGGCACTCGACGCGGCCAAGAGCGGCGTGAACGCGGTGCACATCATCGACGGTCGTGTGCCGCATGCGATGCTGCTCGAGATCCTCACGGACCAGGCCTACGGCACCATGATCCGCTCGCACTGAGCACGGATTGCCGCCATCGCGGCCGCCAGCCGGCCGCCGCCTTCCTCTTTGCACAACTGTCCAGTTGCGCGTACAAGCTCGTCCATGACCTTTGAATTTGCCATCGCGGCGTGGAGCGGTTGCGCGGCCGGCTTGAACGCGGCGGAAGACTGGCGCGCCTGGGCGGTGCAGCCGCAGCTTCCCCTTGGCGACGAAAAATCATCGCTGGCTGAAATGCCGCCTCTGCTGCGGCGCAGGCTCAGCGGCGTCGGCCGGATGGCGGCGCAGGCGGCTTACCTGTGCGAGCCCTTGCCATCAAACGGAACGCCCGTAGTGTTCGCCTCGCGTTACGGCGATGCGGTCCGCTCCATCGATCTGCTCGGCAAGTTTGCGCAACTGGGCGAGGTGTCGCCCACCGATTTCGCGCTGTCGGTGCACAACGCGATCGGCGCGGTGTACTCGATCGCCCGGCAGGATGAAGCCAATTACATCGCGGTTGCCGGCGGCCCGGCCAGTGCGGCCGCGGCGCTCATGGAGGCCGTAAGCCTGCTGGCCGATGGCGCGGCGGGCGTCACGGTGGTCTGTTATGACGCCGTATTGCCCGAACCCTACGGCGCGTTCCACAGCGAGCCCGCAGCCGGCTATGCCTGGGTCTGGCGCGTCACCAAACCCGAGGCCGGAGCGCCGTATTTTCGATTGGCTATGTCATCCGCCGATGAATGCGCCAGTGCGCCGCCCGAGGCGCTGTTGCCGTTCGGGCTCGACGTGATGCGCTTTGCGTTGTCCGACGACGCGGCCTTGCGGCGCGAGGCCGATGGCGTCGTGTGGACCTGGACGCGCCATGTCTGAGCGTTCCCAATCACTTCTGGCCCTGCCGCTTCTGCAGCGCCTGCAGCAATACTGGCGCATCTGCGCGGTAGGCATCGGCTTCGCCAGCTTCGGTGTCGGCGGCCTGGTGCTGGGCATCCTGGTGTTCCCCTTGCTCGGGGCTTGGCCGTGGCACGCGGCGCAGCGCGCCAACATCGCGAAGTGGATCATCCACCATGCCTTCCGCAGCTTGATCGGGCTGATGAACCTGCTCGGCGTCTTCAGCTACGAAGTGCGCGGCCTGGAGCGCCTGCGCCATGGCGGCCTGCTGATACTTGCCAACCACCCGACGCTGCTCGACACGGTTTTCCTGATGTCCTTCGTGGACCGGGCCGACTGCATCGTCAAGGCCAGCCTGGCCAACAACCTGTTCATGGGCAAGACGGTGCGCGCCGCGGGTTATGTCTTCAACGATTCGGGTGCCGACATGGTGCAGGACTGCATCCGCTCGCTGCGCGCGGGCAACAACATGATCATCTTTCCCGAAGGCACCCGCACCCTGTCGCCCGCGCCCATGCGGCTCAAACGGGGCGCCGCCCGCATCGCCCTGCAGGGCGGCATGGACATCACGCCGGTGCGCATCCACTGCGCGAACCCGTTCCTGCGCCGGGGCGAGCCGTGGTATTCATTGCCCGTGCGCCGAACCCATTTCGAGATCGTGGTTGGGGATACGATCGCAGTCCGTGATTTCGCCTCACCGGCCGATGGCGAGGCCATGGCCGCGCGCCGGCTGACCGACCATTTGACCCGCTATTTTTCAACGGATGCAAGCTGT
Source organism: Rhodoferax sp. (assembly GCA_028292305.1). Classification (GTDB taxonomy): domain Bacteria; phylum Pseudomonadota; class Gammaproteobacteria; order Burkholderiales; family Burkholderiaceae_C; genus Rhodoferax_B. The sequence goes on along the minus strand of JAQGMQ010000237.1, from coordinate 1,122 downwards.
GCCAAACATTGAACTTGAAATCAAGGAGCTGATCATCTCCGCGCTCTCGCTCGAAGACATGAAGCCTGAAGACATCGATTCCGAAGCGCCGCTTTTCGTCGAAGGGCTCGGGCTGGATTCGATCGATGCGCTGGAACTGGGCGTGGCCTTGCAGAAGCGTTATGGCGTGACGATGTCCGGTGATACGGCCGAAGTGCGCAGCCATTTCGCGAGCGTGAAAGCACTTGCAAATTTCGTGTCCGCAGCAACAAAAACCTAGTGGAATAGGCGGACAATTCATCGTAGCAGCCCTTACAAATAAACGCATCTTGCGGACAGCCTGGAGAAGACCATGACCAAAGACGACATCTTCGCCAGGATCGTTGTGATTTTGCGGGACACATTCGATATCGAGTCCAGCAAGGTCACGCTGCCGGCCCGGCTTTATGAAGACCTCGAGATCGACAGCATCGACGCGGTCGACCTGATCGTGCAGCTCAAGCCGCTGGTCGGCAAGCGGCTGGCGCCCGAGGCCTTCAAGACCGTGCGCAGCGTGCAAGACGTGGTCGACGCCATCCACCGCCTGATGAACGACCCCGTGCACAGCTGAGGTGCCTGTGTCCCTGCGCAAGCTTTCGGTGTTGGCCATGGCCGCCGCCAGCCTGCTTTATCCCTTTGCCGTGTACCTCGCCCTGGGCCGTATCGCGCCCTACTGGATCGCGCTGGCGCTGTGCGCGCTGATGCTGCTGCGTGCCTGGCTGACCGGCAGCAAGTTCTGGCTCTGGCCGGCACTGGGTGCGGGGTTGCTGGTGGTGTTCAGCGTGGCGCAGGGCAACTCGTGGCAGCCGGTCAAGCTGTATCCGGCCCTGGCCAATGCGGCGCTGTTGCTGCTGTTCGCCGGCAGTGTGGCCAGCCCGCCCACCGTGATCGAACGCCTGGCGCGGCTGACCGAGCCCACGTTGACGTCGGCAGCCGTCGCCTACGCCCGCAAGGTCACGCTGGTCTGGTGTGTCTTCTTCGTCGTCAACGGCGGCATTGCGCTGGCCACGGCGCTGTGGGCCAGCGATGCAAGCTGGGCCCTCTACAACGGCTTTCTGGCTTACGTGGCCATGGGGGTGCTGTTTGCGGCCGAGTGGCTGGTGC
>JAQGMQ010000205.1 GCA_028292305.1 Rhodoferax sp. | reverse complement strand
GCCTTAGTCGGACACCAGCTTGCGCATCCAGTCCGGCAGCGTCACCGCCTTCTGCTGCGGAAAATCGACCCAGATGGTGGTCGCCCCGCCCGCCGCGCAAATCACGCCGGGCGCATCGGCGCGCTCCATCGTGGCCCAGCTTTCGAAGGTGGTCCGCCCCGGGTCGCTCACGTACATCTTGGTGAGCACCTCGCCCGGGTATTCCAGCTGCTTGTAGAAATTGCAGAACGCGTTGACGATCACCGGGCCCTGGCCCTGCGGGTCGGGCATGCAGCCGATGGAGCGCATCCAGTCGATGCGCACGATCTCCATGTAGCGAAAGTAGCTGCCGTTGTTGACGTGGTTCATGGCGTCCATGTCGCCCCAGCGGATGGGGATGCTCATCTCGTAGACGAGCTTTTTCTGTTCGGGGATTTCGATTTTCATGGCCCGACTCTAGCGCGAAGCCACGCTAACGGTGTGCGCGGATCGAGGCGATGATGCCGCCTGTGAACAACCCGCAGGCCAGCCACTCCAGCCCGGTGGGCCAGGCGCCGTCCCACAGGAACGAATAGAACAAGGCGAACAGGGTTTCGCTGACGATCAGTTGGCCCGACAGGCTGGTGCTCAGGCTGCGACTGGCCACGTTCCACAGCACCGAGCCGAGCCAGGCCGAGCCCGCGCCGGTGGCCACGAAGACCAGCACCGCCAGCCGGGTCTGGTCCAGCGCCCAAAGCGCTTCCGGCGCCGTGCCCGCGGCCAGCCACATGGCGACCGCACTGGCACCGGTCACCAGGCCCAGCCAGTTCGACCACACCGCGCCGCTGACTTCCGGGTGGCGCCGCAGCCAGGCCGCGTTGTACAGAGCGAACACCGTCCACGACACCATGCTCGCCACCGCCAGCGCAATGCCGCGCCAGAGATGCGGATAGGCCGTGCCGTCCTGACCGGGCAGGCCCGCGGATTGCTGCGACACGAACATCAGCGCCAGGCCCGCGGCCGTGAGCGCCAGGCCCGGCAGCAGCGTGGCCCAGCGCAGGTGCGCGGGTTTGCCGAGCAGCATCAGCCACACGGGAATGGTGCCGATGATCAGGCTCGGCAAAGCGGTGCCGGCGTCGCGCACGGCCAGCACCACCAGCACGTAATAACCGGTGGCGCCCAGCACGCTCATGCGCAAGGCCGCCGCGGCCTGCGACCACGTGGGCCACCGGCGCGCACGCGGCGTGCCGATCAGCAGCAGCGCCGAGAGCAGCCCCCAGACGACGTAGCGCCCCGCCGCGATGTCCAGCGGCGAGAAACCGGTCAACAGGCGAGGAACAACGAAAACCAGCCCCCACACGGCCCCGGCCGCGAGGCCGGCCAGCACCCCGGTCAGCATGCCGTCAACATGCCGTCAACATGCATTCAGAGGGCGCTCGCTTCGCGGGATCAGGCTGCTCCGAAACCATCGTCGGCGGCAATCACGGCGCCGTTCACGAAGTGGCTCTGCCCGCTGGCCAGCAGCACCAGCAGGCCGTCCAGGTCTTCCGGTTTGCCCATGCGTTTGCGCGGCAGCGTCTGCACCAGCTTCTCGCCTTGGTCGGTCTGCCAGTGGTGGTGGTTGATGTCGGTGTCGATGTAGCCGGGGCAGATGGCATTCACGTTGATGCCGTGCCGGCCCCACTCCACCGCCATGGCCTTGGTCATGTGGATCACCGCGGCCTTGCTCATGCAGTACACGCCGATCTGCGGCAGCACCTTGAGCCCGGCCATGCTGGCGATGTTGATGATGCGCCCGCCGGTGTAGCTGCCCGGCGCCGAGCCGTTGGCGCGTGCCAGCATGCGTTTGGCGACTTCCTGGGCAACGAAGAAGGCGCCCTTCACGTTGGTGTCGAACATGAAGTCGAATTCGTTTTCGTCCACGTCCTCGAGCTTTGCCGGCGCGCTCACGCCGGTGTTGTTGACCAGGATGTCGATCGAGCCGACCTCGGTCTCGGCATGGGCCACGGCAGCGCGGATCGAATGCCGGTCGGTCACGTCGAGCTCGACCACGTGGGCATCGCCGCCCTCGCCTTCGATGCGGGCGCGCAGGTCCTTCAATTTGTCCACGTTGCGGCTGGCCAGCACCACGGCGGCTCCGGCGCGCGACAGGGTGCGGGCGAACTGGGCACCCAGGCCGCCCGAGGCGCCGGTCACCAGCGCCACCCGGCCCGAAAGATCGATGCTGTAGGCCATTGGCTGAATCTCCATTCAAAAAGTACCGCGCAAAATCTGCCGAGCAATTGTGACAGCCCGCTTCGACGCTGCGAATAAAATCGGCCGCGATTAGGATTCCGACAGCCGCGGTCACCACGCAGTGACTTCCCCACGAACCAGGCCGCACCGGCCTCCCGCATGAGAGACACGATGACAAACGAAGAAATCCTTGCCCAGTATGGACCGCGCGAAGCCATGGAATACGACGTGGTGGTGGTCGGAGGCGGGCCCGGCGGCCTGGCCACGGCGATCCGCCTGAAGCAGCTGGCCGCGGAGAAGAGCACGGACGTCTCGGTGGTGGTGCTCGAGAAAGGCTCCGAGCCCGGCGCGCACATTCTGTCGGGCGCGATCATGGACCCGCGCGCCTTGAGCGAACTCATCCCCGACTGGAAGGCCAAGGGCGCGCCGCTGAACCAGCCGGTGAACGACGACGCCATGGTCTTCCTCGGCCCGAAGTCGAGCTTTCGCACGCCGAATTTCCTGCTGCCGCAGTGCTTCCAGAACCACGGCAACTACATCGTGAGCCTGGGCAACGTGACGCGCTGGCTGGCTGAACAGGCCGAGGCTCTGGGCGTGGAAATCTTCCCCGGCTTCCCCGCGGCCGAGGTGCTCTACAACGACGACGGTTCGGTCAAGGGCGTGGCCACCGGCAACATGGGCGTGAGCAAGGAAGGCGAGCCGACCGGCGACTTCCAGCTCGGCATGGACCTGCACGCCAAATACACCATCTTCGCCGAAGGCTCGCGTGGCCACCTGGGCCGCCAGCTCATCAGTCGCTTCAAGCTCGACGCCGGCAAAGACCCACAGACCTACGGCCTGGGCGTCAAGGAAGTCTGGGAAATCGACCCCAAGCGGCACCAGCCCGGCTTCGTGCTGCACACCGCCGGCTGGCCGATGGACAGCAACACCTACGGCGGCGCCTTCCTGTACCACATGGAAGACAACAAGGTGACGATGGGCTTCATCACCGGCCTGGACTACAGCAACCCCTACCTGAGCCCGTTCGAGGAATTCCAGCGCTGGAAGACCCATGCCAACATCCGCTGGTACCTGGAAGGCGACGAGGCCCACGGCATCAAGCCGGCCAAGCGCATCGGCTACGGCGCACGCGCCATCACGGCCGGCGGCCTGCTGTCGCTGCCCAAGACGGTGTTCCCGGGCGGTGCGCTCATCGGCTGTGAAGCCGGCTACCTGAACGTGAGCCGCATCAAGGGCAGCCATGCCGCCATCAAGACCGGCATGCTGGCGGCCGAGGCGGCCTACGACGCTGTCACCAGCGGGCGACAACACGACGAATTGAGCGCCTACCCAGCCGCTTTCGAGAAGAGCTGGCTGCACGCCGAGCTCAACAAGTCGCGCAACTTCAAGGCCTGGTTCAAGAAGGGCCTGACCACCGCCACGCTGATGAACGGCATCGAGCAGTTCGTGCTGAAGGGCAACATCCCGTGGACGCTGCACCGCGACAAGCCCGACCACGCCTACCTCAAGGCGGCCGCCGAGTGCAAACCCATCGTCTATCCCAAGCCCGATGGCAAGCTGACCTTCGACCGGCTCTCCAGCGTGTTCATCAGCAACACCAACCACGCCGAGAACCAGCCCGCGCATCTGACGCTGAAGGACGCGTCGGTACCGGTCAACATCAACCTGGCCAAGTACGCCGGACCCGAGGCGCGTTACTGCCCGGCCGGGGTCTACGAGTTCGTGAAGACGCCCGAGAACACCGACCGGCTGCAGATCAACGCGCAGAACTGCGTGCACTGCAAGACCTGCGACATCAAGGACCCGACGCAGAACATCGTGTGGGTGACGCCGGAGGGCGGCGGCGGGCCGAACTACTCGGGGATGTGAACCTCGCACCTCGAACAAGGGCCGGCGCATGCCGGCCTTTTTCATGGGGTCGCCATGTCCGACTGTGTAGACTCGCTCCATAAAAGGAGACAAGACAATGCACATCGTCATCACCGGCGGCGCGGGGTTTCTGGGCGTTCGCCTGGCCCGGGCCCTGCTTGAAAAAAACAGCCTCTCGCTCGCGGGCGCACCGGCCGAGGCCATCACCACGCTTTCACTCGTCGACCGCGCCGAGCCGCCGGCGGATCTGCTGGCGGACCCACGCGTCAAGGCCGTTGTCGGCGACCTGAATGCGCTGCTTGCAGCGAGCCCGGCCCGCGTCGTGCCGGCCGATGCGCAACTCGTCGTCCACCTGGCCGCAGCCGTCAGCGGCGAATGCGAGGCAGACTTCGACCTGGGCATGCACAGCAACCTGGACGCGACGCGCGCACTGCTGGAAACCTGCCGCGCGTTGAAGACGAAACCCACTGTGGTCTTCGCCAGCTCACTCGCCGTGTTCGGCCACTCCGAAGAGCAGCCGCTGCCGTCAACGATTGAAGACAACACGCTGCCCACGCCGCTCACCAGCTACGGCATTCAGAAGTTCATCGGTGAACAGCTCACCGCCGACTTCGGGCGCAAGGGTTTCATCCGCGGTCGCAGCGCGCGGCTCATGACGGTGAGCGTGCGGCCCGGCAAGCCGAATGGCGCGGCTTCGAGCTTCTTCAGCGGCATGATCCGCGAGCCGCTGGCCGGTGTGCGCGGTGCCTGCCCGGTCGGACCGGAGACGCCGGTGGCGCTGTCGTCGCCCGGCCTCACGGTGCGCGGCCTCATCCGTGCGGCCGAAGCCACCGATGCCGAATGGGGCCCGCGCACCGCGGTCAATCTGCCGGCGCTGTCGACCACCGTCGGCGAGATGGCCGCCGCGCTGGAACGCGTGGCGGGCAAATCGGTTGCGGCTCTGATCGACTGGACCCCCGAAGCCAACATCAGGAAGATCGTGGCCACCTGGCCCGGCCGCATCGACGCGCAGCGCGCGCGGGGCCTAGGCCTGCTGCCCGAAGCCGATTTCGATGGCGTGATCCGCGACTACATCCGAGAAAACCCCCATGCCGTTGCCACGGCACCCCAGACATAATGTAAAGTTGTCGTACAACTTTTCCGGCAACGGGCTGCAAGACCCGTCGGATTCCAACTCGAAGGAGACACCATGAAATTGTCGAAACTGCTCGTGGGCATGAGCCTGGCACTGGGCTTCGTCGGCGCGACGCTGGCGCAGTCCTCCATGAAGATCAGTATTTCAGTGGCACAGAACTCGCACCAGGGCGTGGCCATCGACACGTTTGCCAAAGAGGTCGCCACCCGCACCGCTGGCCGCTACAAGATCGAGACCTTCTACAACGGCTCGCTCGGCGGCGAACGCGAGTCGATCGAGGCGGTGCAGCTCGGCACCCAGGAACTGGCCTTCTCATCGACCGGTCCGGTCCCCAACTTCGTGCCCGAGACCAAGATACTGGACGTCCCGTTCCTGTTCCGCGACAAGGCGCACGCCCGGGCCGTACTCGACGGCCCGATCGGCCAGGAGCTGCTGACCAAGTTCGACGCCAAGGG
>JAQGMQ010000199.1 GCA_028292305.1 Rhodoferax sp. | reverse complement strand
CTGCTGCCGGCCTTGTCGGCGGGCAACCTGGAAAAGACCAAGCTCGCGCCGGTCACGGTGATCGTTGCCACCGACACGCAGTTCTACGAGAACATGCCGCTGGTGTGGCATGGCGAAGGCGCACGCGACATGTTCGCCGGCAACCCCACGATGGCCACCGCCACGGCCACCCGCAACGGCACGATGGGCGGTGCTTATTTCATACTGGCCGCACGCGCGGTGGGACTCGATTGCGGGCCGATGAGCGGCTTCGACATCCCCAAGGTCAACGCCGAATTCTTTGCCGACGGCCGCCTGCAGGCCAACTTCCTGATCAACCTCGGCTTTGCCGACCACAGCAAGGAATTCAAGCGCAACCCGCGTCTGAGCTTCGAGCAGGCCTGCTCCGTTTTGTGACCGCGCGCTGAGCTTCGGGTGACTCTCTCGCTGATCAGCGACTGGCATTTCTATGCGGTGGCGGTCCCCGCCGTGTTGCTGCTCGGCGTGAGCAAGAGCGGCTTCGGCGCAGGCTTCGGTTCGCTGGCGGTGCCGCTGATGGCGATGGCCGTCACCGTGCCGCAGGCGGCCGCCATTCTGATGCCGCTGCTGCTGGTGATGGACGTGCTGGGGCTGGCCGCGTTTCGCCGCAACTTCGACTACAAGCTGCTGAAGTTCCTGATCCCCTGGGGCCTGCTGGGCACGGTCATCGGCACCTTGTTGTTCAAGCTGCTGGAGCCGCGCGCGGTGGCCGGCATCGTCGGCGGCTTCACTTTGCTGTTCCTCGCGCAGCGCGTGTTGTTTCCGCCCAAGCCCGACAGCCCGCCGCCGCCGCGCTGGGTCGGCGCGTTGTGCACCGCGACTTCGGGCTTCACCAGTTTCATCGCCCACGCGGGCGGCCCGCCGGTGAACGCCTATGTGATTCCGCTGCGCCTCGCGCCCATCGACTTCGCGGCCACGATGGCGGCATTCTTCTTCTTCGTGAACCTGTCGAAGTGGATCCCCTATGCCTGGCTCGGCCTGCTCGATGGCCGCAACTTCACGACCTCATTGGTGCTGATGCCGTTCGCCCCAGTGGGTGTGTGGATCGGCGTGCGGATTGCGCGGCGCATCGGCCCGACGCTGTTCTACCGGCTGTTGTACCTGGGCATGTTGCTCACGGGCTGCAAGCTGCTGTGGGACAGCTTCGCCTGATGGTTGGCGCTCAGCCGCGTCTGGCCAACACCAGCCAGAGCGCCACCGCCGCGATCGGCAGGGCCAGCGCGTAGAACACGGCAAAGCCGCCCCACGAGGCGAGGTTGCAGCAGCGGTCGGCAACCCGCGCCGAGCGCGATTTCCAGGGGGGTGGTGTGTGTTGCATGGCCCGATTCTGGGCGCGGACCGCGGCCGGAGTGTGGCCCGATCGTGGCGGCCTCATCCGTGCCCGGTGACCGGCGTTGAAGAACGTCTGGCCCCATGCAAAAAGGGAAGCCGAAGCTTCCCTTTTACAAATCTGGAGCGGGAGAAGAGTCTCGAACTCTCGACCTCAACCTTGGCAAGGTTGCGCTCTACCAACTGAGCTACTCCCGCAGATTCCGCATCACTTTTCTGCATTGCTGCAAGTGCTGCGGAGGCCGAACTATACCCGAGCTTTTTACCGATCTTTGGATCGGACCTGAAAATTTTTTCAACGCCTTCAGCTGCCCCAGCCGGGTGGGCGGCGCTGGGCCTGTTGCTCGCGTTCCTTGGCCATCTGCTCCTCGAGTTGCTGGCGGCCACGTTTGGCCACGGCCAGTGCCTTGGTGCTGTCGCCGCGGTGCGGGTACAGCTCTTCGAACAGCGCGATGTTGTGGATGCGAAAACGCATGGTCTTCTGGCGCGCGATGTTGGGTGTGAAGCCCAGCAGCTCCATCACCGAACGTGCGCTGCGCAGGCTCGACTCGAACACTTCGCGTTCGACCTGGTGCACGCCGCGGTCGCGCAGCTCGCCCCAGTGCGGCACGTCGCGGGCGCGGGCCACGATCTGCAGCTGCGGAAAATTCTCGCGGGCGATGTCGACGATCTTCAGGCTCTGCTCGACGTCGTTGACCGCCACCACCAGCACCTTGGCCGAGGCCGCGCCCGACATGCGCAGCAGATCGAGCCGCGTGGCGTCGCCGTAGAACACGCGGTAGCCGAACTTGCGGATGGCCTCCACCGTGTCGGCGTCGTGGTCCAGCACAGTGCAGGCGATGCCCTGGGCCAAGAGCGTGCGGCCGACGATCTGGCCGTAGCGGCCGAAGCCGGCGATGATGATCGGCGCCTCCTGCTGTTCCGAAATTTCGGCCAGCTTTTTCTCGGAACCGCGCAACGCCAGCCGCGCCATCAGCAGCTTGTCGGCGGCCACCAGCAGCAGCGGGCTGACCAGCATCGACAGCGCCACGGCGGCCACCAGTTGCGAGGCGACCTCGGGGCTGAACACCTTGGCGCCGGCCGCGGCCTGGAACACCACGAAGGCGAATTCGCCGCCCTGCGCCAGCAGGATGGTGAAGACCGGCCGCTCCTGGAACGGCAGGCCCATGGCCTTGCCCAGCGCCCAGATCACGGCCATCTTGGCGATGAGGAAGCCGAACACGATCAGCGCCGTGGTGCCCGGCTCGCGCAGCAACACGCCGAAGTCCACGCTCATGCCGACCGCCATGAAGAACAGCCCGAGCAGCAGGCCCTTGAACGGCGCGATGTCGGTTTCCAGCTCGCGCCGGTATTCGCTTTCGGCCAGCAGCACACCGGCGAGAAACGCGCCGAGCGCCATCGACAGGCCGACCAGCTGCATCAGCGCGGCGATGCCGACCACCAGAAGCAGCGAGGCGGCGGTGAAGATCTCGGTGCTGTTGGTGCGCGCGATCCAGCGCAGCAGCGGGCGCAGCAACAGCCGGCCGCCGAGGATGATGCCGGCGATCACGCCGACGATCTTCAACGCTTCGACCAGGCGGTTGGCGTGGGCCACGACCTCGCTGCCTTCGGTGCCCTGGCCCAGCAGCGGGATCAGCGCCAGGATCGGGATGGCGGCCACGTCCTGGAACAGCAGGATCGAGAAGCTGGCCTGGCCGCTGGTGGTGGGCAGCAGGTTGCGTTCGCCCATCACCTGCAGCGCGATCGCCGTGCTGGACAGCGCCAGGCCCAGCGCCGCGGCCAGTGCCACCTGCCAGGCCGCGCCGGCGGCCCAGGCGCCGAGGAAGATCAGCGCCGCGCAGCCGGCCACCTGGGCCGTGCCCCAGCCGAAGATCGGCCGGCGCAGGCTCCACAGGCGCTTGGGTTCAAGCTCCAGGCCGATCAGGAACAGCATCAGCACCACGCCGAATTCGGCGAAATGCAGGATGTCCTGCACGTTGGTCACGAAGCCCAGCCCCCAGGGCCCGATGGCGATGCCGGCGGCCAGGTAGCCGATGATCGAGCCGAGCCCTAGGAACTGCGACAGCGGCACGATGATCACGGCCGCGCTCAGGTAGATGAGGCTGTTGACCAGCCAGGTGGGGGCGTGTTCCATCGCTTACACCGCTTCCGCGATGCCGGGGCCGCTGCGGCGCATTTCGGCATAGGCCTGGGTTTCGGGGCCGGCCCAGGCCGGGTAGGTCTGCAGGTGTTGCCTGAAGCTTTCGATGTGGGCCTTGACCTCGTCGCGGCCGATGGTGTGCGCGCCGTGCAGGATCAGCGGCGGCAGGAAACGCATGCCGCACAACGAAGCGGTCTGTTCGTAAGGCGGCAGGAAGGCGTCGAAGTAGTAGCGGTTGTAGCTCTCGGGGTGGTACGACTCCTCCTGCCCGCCGGTGGTGGCCACCAGCCACAGGTCCTTGCCGCGCAGCGCCGTGCCAGGCGCATTGGCGGGGGCGGCGGCGTTGTCGCCGGTGCCGCTCGACACGGCACCGTAGGCCCAGCCGTAGGTGAGCACGTCGTCGAGCCAGAGCTTCTGCAGCGCCGGCATGGCGTACCACTGGATCGGGTGCATCAGCACCACCAGCTGCGCGGCGGCCACGCGGGCCTGTTCGGCCGGCACGTCGATGCAGTAGTCGGGGTAGCTGGCATAGAGATCCTGGATGTCGATGCGCGGCGCGCCGGGGCTGGTCGTCAGGGCCCGCGCCACTTCGAGCAGGCGCCGGTTCACGCGCGATTCGTTCCAGTCGGGGTGGGCGGCGATCAGGTAGACCGAGGACGCGGAAATTTCGGAAACGGATGAGGAGTCGGCCATGCCGGTAACATAACGCAAGTCAGCGCCGTCGCAGTCCGGAATCGTGGGTCTTTCATAAATCCATCCAACAAGGAGCTCCGCATGCAGGTTGTGGTCGTGGCCAATCCCAAAGGCGGTGTCGGTAAAACGACGCTGGCCACCAACATCGCCGGCTACCTGGCCTCGCGCGGGCATGCGGTGATGCTCGGCGACGCGGACCGCCAGCAGTCCTCGAAGCTGTGGCTGGGGCTGCGGCCGCTGACGGCCGCGCCGATCCACACCTGGGAGCTCGGCGACGACGACATCGCCCGCCCGCCCAAGGGCACGACCCACGTGGTGCTCGACACGCCCGGCGGCCTGCACGGCAAGGCCTTCAACCGCGTCATGAAGTTTGCCAAACGGGTGGTGATCCCGCTGAAGCCGAGCGTGTTCGACATCTTTGCCACGCGCGGCTTCCTGGATGAACTGGCCGAGCACCGGCATGGCCAAAAGCTGCAGCTGGCGCTGGTCGGCATGCGTGTGGATGCCCGCACGCTCGCGGCCGACAAGCTGAAGGCCTATGTCGACGGCCTGGGTTTGCCGGTGCTCGGCTATTTGCGCGACACGCAAAACTACGTGCACCTGGCGGCGCGCGGGTTGACGCTGTTCGACGTGGCGCCGGGCCGGGTCGAGAAAGACCTGGAGCAGTGGGCCGACCTGTGCCAGTGGCTGGATGGCGCGTCCCAGACTTGACAAGGCAGCCGCCCCGCCCGGCGCTACAGTGGCGCGATGAAAACCTTCAAGACTTTGCCGGAGCTGACCGCCTGCGTGGGCCAGGAAGTCGCGGTGAGCGACTGGACCACCGTGACGCAGGCGCAGATCAACCGTTTCGCCGACGCCACGCACGACCACCAGTGGATCCACGTGGACGAGGCCCGTGCCCAGGCCGGGCCTTTCGGCGCGACCATCGCGCACGGCTTTCTCACGCTGTCGCTGCTGCCCCTGTTTTTCGAATCGGTGCAGGTGACCGAGGCCGGCATGGCGGTGAACTACGGGCTCAATAAAGTGCGCTTCATGGCGCCGGTGCGGGTGGGCAGCCGGCTGCGCGGGCGGCTGAAGCTGCTGCAGTGCGAGGCGATTGCGCGCGACGGGGTGCAGCTGACGTGGGAGGTGACGGTGGAGCTGGAGGGGAGCGAGAAGCCGGCTTGTGTGGCGGAGTCGGTGGTGCGGCAATATCCGTGACCGACCGACGTGCGCCTTTCCCCGCCGGGGGAAGGTTGGGATGGGGGCAGGGCGCTTCGGGTCAGACGGCAATCCGTGTCGTCGACTGCCTGCCCCCACCCCAGCCCTCCCCCGAAGGGGAGGGAGTGAACATCCGAGCGGTGCCCGGGCCGGAGGTTGCTCCCTCTCCCGCGCGCGGGAGAGGGCCGGGGTGAGTGTGGTCACGACGCCGCGGCCTCAAACAAACCCACACTGCCGCCAGGCCTCGAACACCGTCACCGCCACCGCGTTCGACAGATTCAGGCTCCTCTGCCCCGCCCGCATCGGC
>JAQGMQ010000181.1 GCA_028292305.1 Rhodoferax sp. | reverse complement strand
AAGGGGATGGCGAACTTGAAGCCTTTCCACGCCTTCGGGTCCCGGTTGCCCTTGTGCTTGACGTGCAGCGTGATGGCCTGGCCGTTGGTGTTCTGGATGGTGGCCACGTTCATCGGCACGGCGGTGGAGCCGGCGCCCATCGAAATGGCCAGCGGCATCGGTGACAGGAAATGCGTGGCGTCGTATTCCTTGTTGATCATCTTGTCGCGGATCAGCGCCCAGCCGGCGGTTTTCACCACCTCCACGTTGAGCCCCTGCTTTTCATAGAAGCCGAGCGGCTTGGCCATGATCAGCGGCGTGGCGCAGGTGATCGGGATGAAGCCGATCTTCAGGTCCTTCTTCTCGAGCGGCCCCTTGTCCTGCGCCATGGCCTGCAGCGCGCCGAGCGGCAGCACCGACAGAATGGCCGCGCGGGCCGTGCTGGCGCCCACGGCGCGGATGAAATGGCGGCGCACGCTGTCCACCGGAAACAGGGCCTTCATCAGGCTGGCTTCGAGCTTGTGGTTCGAGGCCTGGACGGCGCTGGCGTGCTGGTCGGGTGCGTGGTTCTGGCCGCAGGCGCAGCGCAGGTTCAGCGGCCGGTCGGCATCGAAGGGTTCGCTGGTCTGGGACGTGGGGGCCATCGGCTCGGGCAGTCTGGACATGGTGCACCTCGGTTGGAAGATGCACCTGTCTTGCAAGCCGCAGGCCAGAAAGCAGCGTTGCAGGGGCCTACAGGCCGCCGAACCTCAGATCGCACACGCCACGTCGGCAGCGTGTAGGGCTGGCACTACAGGGGTGCCGAGCTTGTGCTGGTTTTTACGTGTCGGGCGCCAGTTTGGCGTGGCGTTCGGCGTACAGCGCCAGCTCGACGTCGTTCTTGGTGCCTGTCTTTTCCAGGATGCGTGCACGGTAAGTGCTCACGGTGTTGGCGGCCAGGCCCAGCTGCGCACCGATTTCGCTCACGCTGTGCCCCGCGCTGAGCAGGCGGAACACCTGGTGCTCGCGGTGCGACAGGGCCTCGGTACCCTGGCGCATGGCGTGGCCCACGGCCGCCGCCAGCGCCTCGGCCGTGGCGGGCGTCACGTACAGGCCGCCGCCGGCCACCTTGCGCACGGCGCGCACCATGTCGTCGGCGTCCGCGCTTTTGTTGAGGTAACCGGCGGCACCCAGCTTGATGCAGCGCACGGCGTACTGTTTTTCGGGATAGGTGCTGAGCATCAGCACCGGCAAGCCGGGCCATTCGCGGCGCAGCGTCTGCAGCACCTCCAGGCCGTCCTGGTTGGGCAGGGCGATGTCGAGCAGCACCACGTCCAGGCCGTCCGGGCCGGCACGCGAGCGCACGCTGGCCAGCACCTCGGGGCCGGTCAGCGCCTCGGCCACCACGGCGATCTCGGGTGTGCCGTTGGCGGCATCGCCCAGCACCTGCTTCAGGCCTTCGCGCACGATGTGGTGGTCGTCGCCGATGAGCACGCGGATCGCGTCGGGAGGGTGCGAACTGGGGTGGACGGTCGGTGTGTTCATGCGGCGGGGCTTTCCAGGAGGGGGATGTGCAGGTCGAAGCAACTGCCCTGGCCGGGCTGGCTGGTGATGTCGACCCGGCCACCGAAGTGGCGCGCGCGTTCACGCATGCCGAGCACGCCATAGGCGGTGGGGGCTTCGAAGGCGGTGGCGGGCGCGCCGACACCGTTGTCCCGCACCTGCAGGTGCAGACTCCGTGCCAGGCCCGCGTGGCCACCCTGCGGCGTGGTCTGCAGCGTGAGGGTGACCCCGATGGCGCTGGCCTGCGCGTGCCGGCCCACGTTGCTCAGCATCTCCTGGAAGATGCGGAACACGGCCATGGCCAGCGGCTCGGGCGGCTCGGGCCAGTCGCCCGCGCCCGGCGGCGCCATGCGCCATTCGAGTGCCAGTTCGGCCGACTGCACGAATTCATGCGCCTGCCATTCCAGCGCCGCCCACAGGCCCTGGTGGTCGAGGATGCTGGGGCGCAGGTCGGTGATGATGCGGCCCACGTTGTCGACCGCGCGTTCGATCAGGCCACCCATGTTGTGGCACTTGCCGCGGATCTGCTGGCGCATGGCCTCGGCCGCGTCGGGCGCGCGGTCCTGTTGTTCGCCCAGGCGCTTGCCGATCCAGTTGACGTCCATCTTCAGCGCGACCAGCAGGCTGCCGAGTTCGTCGTGCACCTCGCGGGCGATGCGGGTGCGCTCGTCTTCGCGCACCTTGTCGAGCCAGGCCGAGAGCTCGCGCAGCTGCGCCAGCGCATCGCTCAGCTCGCGTGTGCGTTCCTCCACGCGCAGGCCGAGTTCGTCTTTGGCCTGCTGCAGCGCCTGGGCCGCGCGCCGGCGTTCGGTGATGTCGACGAAGGTGATGACGGCACCGCGCACCTCGGCGCCGTCCATGATCGGGTGGCTGGAATATTCGACCGCGAAGGCCGTGTCGTCGGCGCGCCAGAACACCTCGGTGTCGATGCGGCAGGGCAGGCCGCAGCGGAAGGCGTTGAAGATCGGGCAGTCGGCTTCGGGGTAATGCGACCCATCCGGGTGCGAATGGTGTGTGAAGGCGTGCATGTTGTGGCCCAGCACGTCGGCCACCGCGTGGCCCAGCATCTCCGCGCCGGCGCGGTTGATAAACATGCAGTGGCCGGCCAGGTCGATGCCGAAGATGCCCTCACCGGTGGATTCGAGCAGCAGGCCGAGCTGGTGCTGCCACAGCGGGTCGCGCGCGGAGGCTGCGATGCCGTGGTGCGACGCTGCGGAAAAGGGTGGTTCCATGTGCGGAAGATTCTGCCGCACTTGGCGATTTACCGCCGCGTTGGGTCAACGCTGCGTGACAAGCTTCAGGACAAGCTTCAGGACAAGACTTCGTCGGTCGTCACGTTGAACCGCAGCAAGGCATTGGCGCCGAAGGCCATGGTGATCGGCACGTCGGCGGCGTCGCGTCCACGGGCGATGACCACCCGGCCGATGCGCGGCGTGTTGTGGCGCGCGTCGAAGGTGTGCCAGCGGTCGCCCAGGTACACCTCGAACCAGGCGCTGAAATCCATCGGATACGGCACCGGGGGGATGCCGATGTCGCCCAGGTAGCCGGTCACGTAGCGCGCCGGGATGTTGAGGCAGCGGCACAGCGAGATCGCCAGGTGGGTGTAGTCGCGGCACACGCCCACGCCTTCGCGGTAACCATCGAGCGCGGTGCGGGTGGGACGGGCCTGCTGGTAGTCGAAGCGGATATGGTTGTGCACGAAATCGCACACGGCCTGCACGCGCTGCCAGCCCTGCGGCACCCCGATGAAGCGCTGCCAGGCAAAGGCCAGCAGGTCGCCGTCGAAGTCGCAATAGCGGCTGGGCAACAGAAACTGCAGCGTGGACACCGGCAAATCGGAGGGCGCGTGTTCGATGGCGCCGTAGTTCACCGGGTCGGGCAGGCCGCTATCGTAGATGGTGGCCTGGTTTTGCAGGCGCACCGAGTTCGTGCCGAATGGAATGTGCACCCGTGCGCACTGGTTGTCGAAGCTGTCCTGGTAGTAGTCGGTCCACAGCGGCGGGCTGATGGTGATGTTTTCCGGGGCGGTGAGGTCACCTGCGCGGGAGGGATGCACCTGCAGCATGTAGATCAGCGCGGTGGGAGCGGTCACGCTCAATTCGATGTCGTAGCCGATCTGGATGAGCATGGGAAAACCTTGGTTGCGGTGGCGGGAATGCACGATTGGTGCCAGCCCATGGTAAGCCCCTGCCGAGTGTGTGCCTGCGGTGACACTTCTTGAGCAGACGTAGGCCGATGCGCACCCGGTGTCGTCCTCGGCCGACATGGCTGTCGAGCGGCTGCTGGCACCACTTGCTGCATCGCGCGATGTCCTGCGCGGGTTTTGCATTTTGGCTGACAGGGCAGGCGGGGGCGGCCGCAAAAAATAAGACCTTTTTCAGGAGTCCCCATGGCAGACAACCTCAACCTCCGCGGCGGCGCCGACCGCAGCCGCATCAACATCAACGAGCCGCACGAGGTGCGTTACTGGACCGACGCGCTGCACGTGAGTGAAGCCGAGCTGCGCACGGCGGTGGCCTCGGTGGGTGTTTCGGCCGAGGAAGTGCGGCTGCACCTGGGCATGGCGCCGCAGACCAGCGCCAGCACCAGATCCAGTACCAGCGCGGCCTGAACACCATGAGCACCGAAGCCAGCTTTGGCGCCTTGCCGGACGCCGTCTTGCCCGAACCCGTGCGCAGCGGCGCCGGTACCCACAACCCTTCGTCGCCGGCTGCAGGAAGCAGCGGCAGCCCGGGCGCCACGGTGGCGCAGTTCGAATACCACGGTTGCCATTTCACGTTTTGCGTGGTCGCCCGTGGCCCTGAAGCCTATGAGCCGCATGTGTTGTACCAGTACGGCATCCCCGGGCTCGAGCAGCAGCCCTTGCCGCAGGATGCCGAGGCCTATGCCGGCGCGGTCGAAGCCATGCGGCACGCCGAGCAACAGGCGGTGCGCTGGGTGCATGACCGCACGGGAGACGGCCAGGGCCGGTTCTAGCCCTCGGTTGGCAGTCGACCGGCGCGGTGCAGGCGGGCCGACCGGCGCGCCGACGCCCTACAGATCCACTTCCAGGATCACCGGCACGTGGTCGCTCGGCCGCTCGTTCTTGCGCGTGGGTTTGTCGATCACGCAGCCTTTGGCGAGTGGCTGCAGTGCGGGGCTGATGAGGATGTGGTCGATGCGCAGGCCCCGGTTGCGGCGGAAGGCGAAGTCTCGGTAGTCCCACCAGGAATAGCTTTTCTCGGGCTGCGGGAACAGCCGGTACGCGTCCGCCAGGCCCAGCGCCACCAATGCGCGCAGGTGGTAGCGCTCTTCCTCGGTGCAGTGGATGGTGTCTTTCAGCAGCACCGGGTCCCACACGTCGGCATCGTCGAAGGTGATGTTGTAGTCGCCCATGACCACCAGCTTCGGGTGCGTCACCAGTTCTTCGCGCACCCAGTCGCGCAGCGCGCGCAGCCAGTGCATCTTGTAGTCGAACTTGTCGGTGCCCGGCGCCTGGCCGTTGGGCATGTAGGCGCCGATCACGCGCACGCCATTCACCGTGCCGGTGATGACCCGCGCCAGCTCGTCGCTGAAGCCGGGGATGTTGCGCACCACGTCGGTGGCCTCGGTGCGGCTCAAAAGCGCCACGCCGTTGTAGGTCTTCTGGCCGAACCACTGCGCCTGGTAACCCACCTCGGCCAGCGCGGCATGGGGAAACTTGTCGTCGGTGAGCTTGGTCTCCTGCAGGGCCAGCACGTCGACGGGGTGGGCGGCAAGCCAGTCGATCACCTGCGGCAGGCGCACGGCGAGGGAGTTCACGTTCCAGGTGGCTAGTTGCATGGGGTCTGTTCTTCGGAATGAGCCCGCCATTTTGCCTCGCGCCGGGCGGGCGGGGCCTGGCTGCCGTGGGTCAGCGCGCCGGATGGCGCACGGCCCAGCTTACAGCCACACCCCGTTATGCGGCATCTGGATCGTCGTCGCCGGGCTGTCGCCACCCAGCAGGGCGCCGATGGCGATGCTGAGCAGCGAGATGAAGATGCTGGCGAAGAACGCCGTCCAGAAGCCCGACAGCCTGAAGCCCCGCACCAGCGCCGACACCAACAGCAGCACCAGGGCGTTGATCACCAGCAGAAACACGCCGAAGGTCAGCAATGTCAGCGGCAGTGTGAGCACGATCAAGAGCGGCTTGACGATGGCATTGGCAAACCCGAGCAACAGGGCCGAGACCACCAGCGCGCCGGTGCTGCTGAACTTCAGGCCGCTGAAGATGTGGCTGGCGATCCAGAGCGACAGCCCGGTGATGGCCCAGTGGACGAGGAAGGCGGTGAGGTTGGCGGACATGGCGGGGGGTGAATGAAAGTGGGGGAGTAAAAAGTTGTAGCGGTCGATCATATCGGCGCGGCCGTGCGTGACCACGTAGGCCAACCGCTCTGTCATCGAACCGCCATCAACCGGACACGAAGCCGTCACCACGCGCTTTCAGACTCCGGTCATGACATCCATCCGCCCGATCCCCATGACCAGGAGCGCCCCATGAAAGAGCTGCCCAATCCGACCTTCCCGCTGTCGCCCAGCCTGCCGTTCACCGCGGCCTCGCTGCTGCGCGGCGCGCTGCAGCGCCGCGACCGGAGCGCGGTGCCCGAGCCGGCGGTGCGCCAGGCCGAGGCCGCGGCGGCACGGCCCGGCATCGAAGTCAGCTGGGCCAAGCACCAGGACGAGGTGCGCCAGGCGCAACGGCTGCGCTACAACGTGTTCGCTGGCGAGATGGGCGCGCGCCTGTCCACCAGCGTGCCGGGCCATGACGTGGACCTGTTCGACGACTACTGCGAGCATCTGTTGGTGCGCGACGCCGTCACCCGCGAAGTGGTGGGCACCTACCGCGTGCTCACGCCGGTGCAGGCCAAACGCGTGGGCGGCACCTACACCGACACCGAATTCGACCTGACCCGGCTGCGCCTGCTGCGCCCGCGCATGGTGGAGCTGGGCCGCAGCTGCGTGCACGCCGACTACCGGCAGGGCGGCGTCATCATGGCGCTGTGGGGCGCGCTGGCCGAGTTCATGGTGCGCAACCAGCTCGACGCCATGGTGGGCTGCGCCAGCATTCCGATGCTGCACAACGGCGTGGTCAGCGGCGACGCGGCCGCCAGCATCTGGCAACAGCTGCGGCTGACGCACCTCGCGCCGATCGAACACCACGTGTTGCCGCGCCTGCCGCTGCCGGTGGACCGCCTCGACGGCAGCCTGCCGATCGATCCGCCGGCGCTGATCAAGGGCTATCTGCGCCTGGGCGCGAAGATCCTCGGCGCGCCGGCCTGGGACCCGGACTTCAACACCGCCGACCTGCCGATGCTGATGCGCATCGGCGACATGCCGCCGCGCTACCGCAAACACTTCCTCGGCGGCGGTCTGCCGAACCAGCACGGGGGCTGAGATGCGCACCGCCTTCGACGCCACCCCGCCCTGGAGCCAGCTGCAGGCCGACCTCGGTGCCGCGTTCGGCGCCGAAGGCCGTGCCGGCAGGGATGAAGACGGCGACGACGACCACGCCCACCCGCGTTACCGCGCCATCTTCATCTCGGACCTGCACCTGGGCACACCGGGCTGCCAGGCCGAGGCGGTGCTGGATTTCCTGAAGCACCACCCGAGCGAAAAACTCTACCTGGTGGGCGACATCGTCGACGGCTGGCAACTGCGCCGCAAGTGGCACTGGCCGCAGTCGCACAACGACGTGGTGCAAAAGCTGCTGCGCCGCGCCAGGAAGGGCTGCGAGGTGTTCTTCATTGCCGGCAACCACGATGAATTCGCGCGGGGCTTTCTGGGCCTGCGTTTCGGCGGCATCGAGGTGCAGGACGAGATGGTGCACACCACGGCCGACGGTCGACGGCTGTGGGTGGTGCACGGCGACGCGTTCGACGCCGTGGTGCAGTGCGCCAAGTGGCTGGCTTATGTGGGCGACGGCCTGTACGAGTTCACACTGAAATTGAACCGCCACCTGAACCGCCTGCGCCACCGGATGGGGCTGCCATATTGGTCGCTCTCGGCCTACCTGAAGCTCAAGGTGAAGAAGGCGCTGAACTACGTCACCGGCTTCGAGGAGGCGGTGGCCGCCGAGGCACGCCGTCGCGGCCACCATGGCGTGGTCTGCGGGCACATCCACCGCGCCGAGATGCGCGACATCGGCGGCACGCTGTACTGCAACGACGGCGACTGGGTCGAGAGCCGCACGGCGTTGGTCGAACACCGCGATGGCCGGCTCGAGCTGGTGCAGTGGCACGGCAGGCCCAGGCGCGAGCTGACGGCGCCGTCACCGAAGTCTTCTGTTGTTGACCGCCTGCCCGAGGAAGTCGCCGCATGAGGATCGTGCTGGTCACCGACGCGTGGCAGCCGCAGGTCAACGGCGTGGTCACCACGCTCGTGGAACTGGTGGGGCACTTGCGCCAGCGCGGGCACGTGGTGGAGGTGCTGCACCCCGGCCTTTTCCGAACGCGGCCCTGCCCGGGATATGCGGGCATCGACCTGGCGGTGCGCCCGCGCCGCGCGTTGGCAAGGATGCTCGACGCCCTGGCATTCGACGCCCTGCACATCGCCACCGAAGGCCCGCTGGGCTGGGCCGCGCGCGGCCATGCACTGCGCCGCGGCCTGGCGTTCACCACCGCCTTCCACACGCGGTTTCCCGAGATATTGCAGGCGGCGTTGAAGATCCCGCTGGTCTGGGGTTATGCCTTGTTCCGGCGTTTTCACAAACCGTCATCAGGCGTGATGGTGCCCACGCAGGGCGTGTTGCAGATGCTGGAGCAACGCGGCTTCCGCAAGTTGCGGCGCTGGACGCATGGCGTCGATGCGGAGTTGTTCGCCTACCGCGAAACGGTGCAGGCCTATGCGCCTGTGGGCACGCTGGCCCGGCCCGTGGCGCTGTATGTGGGCCGGGTGTCGTACGAGAAGAACATCGAGGCTTTCCTGAAGCTCGACCTGCCCGGCAGCAAGATCGTCTGCGGCGTGGGCCCGCTCGAAGCCGGGCTGAAGCAGCGCTTTCCCGGCGTGCACTGGCTGGGCGTGTTGCCACGCGACGCGCTGGCCCGGGTCTATGCCGCCGCGGACGTGTTCGTGTTCCCCAGCCCCTCGGAAACCTTCGGCCTGGTGATGGCCGAGGCCATGGCCTGCGGCACGCCGGTGGCGGCGTATCCGGTGGACGGCCCGCTTGAAGTGCTGGGCGCCGACCAGGGGCGCACCGCCGGCGGGGTACTGCATACCGACCTGCGCGAGGCCTTCTTCGGCGCGTTGGCCACGCCCAGGCACGAGGCCCGCGCGCGCGCGCTGCAGTTCAGCTGGGACGAGGCCACGCGTCTGTTCCTGGCGCACCTGGTGCCGGCGCATGCAGAGGCGCGGCACATCACCGACACCACCGACGCCGTGCCCGACCGCGGCTGAGACCGCCGCCGGGCCGGGGCTTCAGCGGAACGCGTCTTCCAGCGAGCGTTCTTCTTCGATGCGCGGCGCCAGCCGCAGGCCCTGCTCGATGTGCTGCAGGTGGTGCAGCATCAAGGCGGCGGCGCCGTCGGCGTCGCGGGCTTCCATGGTGGCCAGCAGGCGCTCGTGTTCGTCCTGCGGACAGCTTTCGCTGCCGGGCGCGTCATACAGGATGATGCCCAGGCAGGTCAGCGATTCAAGCTCGCGCAACGTGCGCGCCAGGAAGCCGTTGCCCGACATCTCGGCGATCAACAGGTGGAATTCGCCGGTCAGCGGCATCAACGCGTAGGGGTTGCTGCCGGCCCGCGCCCGCGCTTCGCGGCCCACATGGGTGCGCAGCGCCGCCAGCTGGCGGGCCGACCCGTTCTGCACGGCCAGCCGCACCAGCTCGGGCTCGATCAGCCGGCGCGTGGCAAACACCTCGCGCACTTCGTCCGGCGTGGGGCTGGT
The DNA here is from genome assembly GCA_028292305.1 of Rhodoferax sp. Classification (GTDB taxonomy): domain Bacteria; phylum Pseudomonadota; class Gammaproteobacteria; order Burkholderiales; family Burkholderiaceae_C; genus Rhodoferax_B. The sequence continues at coordinate 544 of JAQGMQ010000181.1, read as the reverse complement.
GATGAAAGCGCCGCGGTTTGGAAAGTTGGTGGCGATGCGGTCGTGCACCAGCCGCCCGATCGCCTCGCGCACCTTGGTGCGGCTCACGTCGAACAGCTCGGCCAGCCGGTGCTCGACCAGTTGCGTGCCCGGCGGCAGCCGGTGTTCGAGGATGGCCGTGAGGATGCGTTCGTAGATCTGGTCGACGGTCAAGGCGGCGTCGGCCGGCTGCAACTTGCCGCGCAGTTTTTCGCCCGCGTCGGCACGCGTTTTCTTGGGGAGCGGGGTCGCCTTTGAGAGGGGCATCGTCGTGAGCTTCGTCGAAAAGTCAAAAAGCCTGGCGCGGCTGAAACGCCGGCGCGGGCTGATTATCCATCGCGGCCAATAAGCGCCATGATGGCATGCAATCAGGTTTCATGAATGCACCACGTTGCACACGAATTGCACGGTTGTGGCTCGTTCCGCGCGTTTTTGCACCAACTTGAGCGCGAATAACATCAACTTTTAGTCTCAAGATAGTCTGTAGCCCTGGCATCAAGATTGCATGCTATTTGTTTAATGTTAG
>JAQGMQ010000174.1 GCA_028292305.1 Rhodoferax sp. | reverse complement strand
TGGCTTCGTCGTCGAACAGCTTGACCTCGCTGAGCTTGGCCAGTGCCTTGAGCGCCGGGCCGGCGAGCGTCATGAAATCGGCATCGCCGTACGCGTACAAAGGCAAGCGTGTCGCCGGGGAAACATTCATCTCGCCACGCAGGTTGCGGCAGGCGTCGACCATGCCCTTGAGCCTGGCGACATAGGCGATGGCGGCGTCGTCGATCTTGCCCGGTTGCGCTTGCGGATACGGCGCGATGCTGACCGATTCACCGGCGATGCCGGCCACCGGCGCCACCTTTTGCCACAGCTCTTCGGTCATGAACGGGATCAGCGGATGCGCCAGCCGCAGGATGGCTTCCAGCGTGCGGATCAGGGTGCGGCGCGTGGCGCGCTGCTGGGCCTCGCTGCCGTTCTGGATCTGCACCTTGGCGATCTCCAGGTACCAGTCGCAGAACTCGTTCCAGACGAAGTCGTAGACCGCATTGGCGACGTTGTCGAGCCGGTATTCGGCAAAGCCCTTGGCCACCTCGGCCTCCACCTTTTGGAGGATGGAGCTGATCCAGCGGTCGGCCTGGCTGAACTGCATGTAGCCGTGGAACGGGCCGCCGGGCTGGCATTGTTCCTTGGTGTGGTCGGCCAGACCGCAGTCCTGGCCTTCGCAGTTCATCAGCACGAAGCGTGTGGCGTTCCAGAGTTTGTTGCAGAAGTTGCGGTAGCCGTCGCAGCGCTTGCTGTCGAAGTTGATGCTGCGGCCCAACGTGGCCAGCGAGGCGAAGGTGAAGCGCAGCGCATCGGCGCCGAACGCCGGGATGCCTTCGGGGAATTCCTTTTGCGTGTTCTGCCGCACCACGGGCGCGGTCTCGGGCTTGCGCAGGCCGGTGGTGCGCTTGTCGAGCAGCGGTGCCAGCGCGATGCCGTCGATCAGGTCGACCGGGTCGAGCACGTTGCCTTCGCTCTTGCTCATCTTCTTGCCCTGCGCGTCGCGCACCAGGCCGTGGATGTAGACGTGCCTGAACGGCACCTGGCCGGTGAAGTGGGTGGTCATCATGATCATCCGGGCGACCCAGAAGAAGATGATGTCGTAGCCGGTGACCAGGACGGAAGAGGGCAGGTAGAGGTCGTAGTCTGTGGTCTCGCCGCCGGGCCGCCCCAAGGCGGAAGGCTCCCCCTCGGCGGGCAGCGAGGACACGCCAGTGCCGAGCGTGGGGGCAACATTCTCTGGCCAGCCCATGGTGCTGAAGGGCACCAGGGCCGACGAATACCAGGTGTCCAGCACGTCCTCGTCCCGCGTCAGCTTCTTGCCCGGCGCCTGGGCCTGCGCATCGGCTTCGTCGCGTGCCACGTAGACCTTGCCGTCTTCGTCGTACCAGGCCGGGATCTGGTGGCCCCACCACAGCTGGCGGCTGATGCACCAGTCCTGGATGTTGTTCATCCACTGGTTGTAGGTGTTGACCCAGTTCTCGGGCACGAACTGCACGGCGCCGCTGCTCACGGCGTCGATGGCTTTTTGCGCGATGCTCTTGCCGGTCGGGTCCTGGTCGCTGACCTTGGTCATGGCGACGAACCATTGGTCGGTCAACATCGGCTCGACTACCTGGCCGGTGCGGGCGCAGATCGGCAGCATCAGCTTGTGCGGCTTGCTCTCGACCAGGAAGCCTTGCGCGTCCAGGTCGCGCAGCACGGCCTTGCGGGCGTCGAAGCGGTCCAGGCCCTGGTAGGCCAGCGGGCCGTTTTCGTTGATCTTGGCGTCGAGCGTGAAGATGGTGATCAGCGGCAGGTTGTGGCGCTGGGCGCAGGCGTAGTCGTTGAAGTCGTGCGCGCCGGTGATCTTCACGCAGCCGCTGCCGAAAGCGCGGTCGACGAAGTCGTCGGCAATGATGGGGATCTTGCGGTCGCACAGCGGCAGGTCGACGTACTGGCCGACCAGGTGTTTGTAGCGCTCGTCTTCCGGGTGCACGGCCAGCGCGCCGTCGGCCAGCATGGTCTCGGGCCGGGTGGTGGCGATGGTCATGCCGCGTTGCAGCACCTGGCCGTCCACACCGTCGATCAGCTGCGGGCCGTCGCTGAACGGGTAGGTGATGTAGTGCATCTTGCCGTCCGACTCGACGCTTTCCACTTCCAGGTCGCTCACTGCGCTCTGCAGCACCGGGTCCCAGTTGACCAGCCGCTTGCCGCGGTAGATCAGGCCCTGCTGGTACAGCCGCACGAAGGTTTCGGTCACCGTCTTGGACAGCTTCGGGTCCATGGTGAAGTATTCGCGGCTCCAGTCCACGCTGTCGCCCATGCGGCGCATCTGGGTGGTGATGGTGTTGCCGCTCTGCTCCTTCCACTCCCAGACCTTGGCCACGAAATTCTTGCGGCCGAGGTCGTGGCGGCTGATCTTCTGCTCCTGCAGCTGGCGCTCCACCACGATCTGCGTGGCGATGCCGGCGTGGTCGGTGCCGGGCACCCACACCGTGTTGTGGCCGCGCATGCGGTGGTAACGCGTCAGGCTGTCCATGATGGTCTGGTTGAACGCGTGGCCCATGTGCAGCGTGCCGGTGACGTTCGGCGGCGGCAGCTGGATGGCGAACGACGGCTCGCCGACCTTGGGCTGTTGCGTGCCGCGGTAGCCGGCGACCGCATAGCCGCGGCGCTCCCACTCGGGACCCCAATGGGCCTCGATGGCGGCGGGCTCAAAGGATTTGGACAGGCTATCGAGGCCGGGCTGCTGCAGTGTGTCGCTCATGGGGGGACCCAGGGAAATGAAAAACGGCACCCCGTGTGGATGCCGTTTGAAAAGGATACGGGATGGCCCGGATTTTAACTGCTGCCCAGCAGGGCCTGGGTCGGGATGGCTAGGCCGGTGTTATGAGCTCGGGCCGGTCGTTCTGCTGCGGTTTCAGGGCCGGCGCGGCGTGGCCGGCCGCCCGTTCGGCGCGCCAGGCGGCCTTGCGCGCGGTCCAGGCGTCGAGCCGGGCGCGGGCGGTGTGGCTTTCGCGGTCCATCTGCTGCGCATCGGCCAGCTGCGCGGTGAGCTCCAGGCGCACGCCGTTCGGGTCGAAGAAGTAGATGCTCTTGAAGATGTGGTGGTCGGTCACGCCGAGCACGGCCACGCCGGCGGCTTCGAGCCGGGTCTTCATGGCGGCCAACTCTTGCACGGTGTCGACCCTGAAGGCGATGTGGTTCACCCAGGCCGGCGTGTTGGCCGAAGGCGCCGAGGCCTGGTCGTCGCCCAGGTCGAAGAACGCGATGCATGAACCGTCGCGCAGGCGGAAGAAGAAATGTGTGTAGGGGCAGTATTCGCCGGTGCTGGGCACCACGTCGCTCTGGATGATGTGGAACAGCGGCAGGCCCAGCAGGTCTTCGTAGAAGTGCCGCGTTTCCTCGGCGTCGCGGGCGCGGTAGGCCACGTGGTGCAGCTGGTGGATGGGGGCGGCGGCGGGCAAGTCGGGCGGAAGCAGCGGGTTGGGCACGGGTGTTCTCCGATGTCAAATATTCAACAATGTTAA
>JAQGMQ010000121.1 GCA_028292305.1 Rhodoferax sp. | reverse complement strand
GAATACCAGCTGAAGGAGCACCTCTACAACTGGCGCGAGGACGTGCGCCCGCGCGTCATCGGCAAGTTCGACGAGGCGGGCGAATGGGCCCACCCGCGTGGCCGCTGGCTGCTGCCGGCCACGGCCGATTTCTCGGTGGCGCAGATCGCGCGTGTGATCGCCGGGCGCATTGCGCGCTTCCACACCAGCGACATGATCCGCACCCGCCTGGCCATCCTCGACGCCAAGGACGTGGTGCTCGGCAAAGCCGTGGCCACGCCGCCGCGGCCGGCCTGGTACTGCTCGGGCTGCCCGCACAACACCTCGACCAAGGTGCCCGAGGGCAGCCTGGCGCTGGCCGGCATCGGCTGCCACGTCATGGCCACGGCCATCTACCCCGAACACAACAAGACCACCACCCACATGGGCGGTGAGGGCGCGCCCTGGCTGGGCCAGGCCTGGTTCTCCAAGCGCCCGCACGTGTTTGCCAACCTGGGCGACGGCACCTACTACCACTCGGGCTCGATGGCGATCCGCGCCGCCGTGGCCGCGGGCGTGAACATCACCTACAAGATCCTCTACAACGACGCCGTGGCCATGACCGGCGGCCAGCCCGTCGACGGCCCGATCAGCGTGCCGCGCATCGCGCAACAGGTGGCTGCCGAAGGCGTGACGCGCATCGCCCTGGTGGCTGAAGACCCGGGCCGCTGGAAGGACCGCAGCGGCCTGCCCGGCGACGGCGCCGGCATGAAGTTCACGCTGCACCACCGCGACGCCATGGACGAGGTGCAGCGCGAACTGCGCACGTTCGAAGGTGTGTCGGTGCTGATCTACGACCAGGTGTGCGCCGCGGAAAAACGCCGCCGCCGCAAGAAGGGCGATTTCCCCGCCATCGCCCAGCGCGTGTTCATCAACGAACTGGTGTGTGAAGGCTGCGGCGACTGCGGCGAGCAATCGAACTGCACCTCGTTGCAGCCCGCACCCAGCGACTACGGGCTGAAGCGCCGCGTCGACCAGAGCTCGTGCAACGCCGACCATTCCTGCATCAAGGGGTTCTGCCCGAGCTTCGTCAGCGTCGACGGTGTGCAGCCGCGCAAGGCCAAGCCCGTCGCGGCCCTGGCCGACGTCAGCATCGACCTGCCCGAGCCTCCAGCCCTGCCGCTGGACCAGATCCACAACATCCTCATCACCGGCATCGGCGGCACGGGCGTGATCACCATCGGCGCGCTGATCGGCATGGCCGCGCACCTGGAAGGCAAGGGCGTGAGCGTGCTCGACATGACCGGCATGTCGCAGAAGAACGGCTCGGTTACATCGCATGTGCGCATTGCCGCCGACAACGCGCAGTTGAAGGCGCAGCGCATCCCCACCGGCGAGGCCGACCTGGTCCTCGGCTGCGACATGCTCACGGCCGGTGCGCCCGACGCCATCTCGAAGATGCGGCCCGGCCGCACCTATGCGCTGGTCAACACCCACGAACAACCCACTGGCCACTTCGCCCAGGACGCCGACTGGCAGTTCCCCGCCGACCAGGTGCGCGCGCTGATCGAGGAATCGGTGGCACGGCAGGCCGACTTCTTGGATGCCACCAAGCTGGCCACGCGGCTCATGGGCGATGCCATCGCCGCCAACCTGTTCCTGCTCGGCTTCGCGTTCCAGAAGGGCACGGTGCCGCTCGGCGCCGCCGCGCTGCTGCGCGCCATCGAGATCAACGGCGTGGCCGTGAAGGCCAACCAGACGGCTTTCCGCTGGGGCCGCCAGGCGGCCGTCGACCTGGCCGCCGTGGCGCGCGCCGCGGCACCGGCCCAGGCCGTCACCGTCGTCAAGCGCACATCGGACGCCGCGCAGGTGGCCGACCGCGTGGCCTTCCTCACCGCCTACCAGGACGCTGCCTATGCCGCGCGTTATGCGGACTTCGTGGCGCGGGTTCAACAGGCCGAATCAGGCCATGGCGGCAAGGGCGAGCTGGCGCGCGCGGTGGCCTCGAACCTGTTCAAACTGATGGCTTACAAGGACGAATACGAAGTCGCCCGCCTGTACACCGACGGCCGCTTCCACGCCAGGCTGGCCGAGGCTTTCGAAGGCAAGGCAAAGCTCAGCTTCCACCTGGCCCCGCCGATCTTCGGCAAGCGCGACGCCCAGGGCCAACCCGTGAAGCAGAAATTCGGCGCGTGGATGTTGCCGGCCTTCCGCGTGCTGGCCGCGCTGCGCCGCCTGCGCGGCACGCCGCTGGATGTGTTCGGCCGCACCGCCGAGCGGCGCATGGAGCGGCAACTGGTGGTGGACTACCGCGCCGACGTCGAGGCGCTGCTGCAACGCATGAACGCGGAAGGCTTCGAGCGCATCCGGGACACGGCGCTCGCCATCGCCCGCCTGCCCGAGCAGATCCGCGGCTTCGGCCATGTGAAGGAGGCGAACGTGGCGGCGAGTGCGGTGCGGCGGGAGAAGCTGCTGCGGGAGCTGGTGGCGCCTGTGGGGGCGGTGGTGGGGGCGGTGGTGGCGGCTTGAGGCAGTTCAATGCGCATCCTGCCGCCGCGAGGTTCAAGCCAGGGCCGCGGCCAGCCGATTGAGCATCTGTGCGCCTTCCACCAGGCTTGCGAGTTCGATGAACGCATCGGCACGGTACGCCTGCAGGATGGCGCCCGGTCCGCGGACGATGCGCGACCAGCCCACCGCCTGGTACAGGCCGGCTTCGGTACCGGCGCGCCCGTCAATCCACCGCCAGCTTCTTCCCACCCACGAACTTGAACAGCGTCATGGTCGGGTTGTGCAGCTCGCCGTTGCTTTCAAACGCGATCCGCGCCGATACGCCCTGGTAGTTGGTCTGGAACAGAAACGGCGCGTACACCTTCGGGTCCGCCGAGCCGGCCCGCACCATGGCGTCGACCAGCACCATGGTGGCGTCGTAGGCGAAGGGGGAGAACAACTGGAACTGGCCGGGGAATTTCGCGTCGTATTCCTTCTTCCAGGCTTCGCCCTTCGGCATCTTCCTGATCGACGCGCCGCCCTCGGCGCAGATGACGTTGTCGACTGTTTTGGCGCTGTCGGACAGCTCCACCAGCTTCTCGGTGCAGATGCCGTCGCCGCCCATGAACTTGACGTCGTTCAGGCCGAGTTGCTGCATCTGCCGCAGCATGGGGCCGGCCTGTGGGTCCATGCCGCCGAAGAAGATGCCGTCGGGTTTCTTGGATTTGATGGTCGTCAGGATCGAGCTGAAGTCAAGGCTCTTGTCAGTGGTGAACTGCTCGTCGACGATGTCGATGCCGGCCGCCAGGGCCTGCTTCTTGAACACGCTGGCGATGCCCTGGCCGTAGGCCGTGCGGTCGTCGATCACGGCCACGCGTTTCAGCCTCAGCGTCTTCGCCGAGAACTCGGCCACGCCGCCACCCAACGCGTTGTCATTCGCCAGCATGCGAAAGCTGGTCTTGTGGCCCATCATGTTGAGCTGCGGATTCGTGGCCGACGGCGTCAGGTGGGGCAGGCCGCAGTCTTCGTAGATTCTGGATGCCGGAATGGCCGTGCCCGAGTTCTGGTGGCCGATGACACCGGCCACATGCATGTCGCACAGCTTGTTCGCCACGGTGGTGGCCTGCTTGGGGTCGGCACCGTCGTCTTCCGACGCCAACACGAACGTGACCTTCTTGCCGGCGATGACCACGCCCTTGGCGTTCAGGTCGTCGATGGCCATCTTCACGCCGTTCTCGGAGTCCTTGCCGAAGTGCGCCTGCGCACCGGAGAGCGGGCCGACATAGGCCAGCTTCAGGGCCTCCGGGGCCTGGGCCTGGGCGGCCGCCATGGGCAGTAGAAATGCGCCGCACAGCGCCAGTCGTTGGGTTGGGTTCATGCTGATACTCCAGGGTTGAAAAATTGGGGAACGTGGCGCACGCGACGGACCGCGCGCCGCAGGGGTTCGGCGGCAGCGGGGCGCGATGTGCTGGGGGAGCGGGCTGCGGATCAGGCGGGCGGGTCGCCGAGGATCAGCTGGCGCACGTGGTCGTCGGTCACGTTGGCGCCGCACAGCACTGTCGCGATCGACTGGCCATCGAAGCCATGTCCACGGGTGAGGACTGCGCCGATGCCCAGCGCGCCGGAAGGCTCGAGCAGGATGCCGGCATGCTGGTAGGCCAGGCGCATCGCGGTGACCAGGGTCGCGTCATCCACCAGGATCACGTCGTCGACCAGCCCGCGCATGTCGGCCACGGCTTCGGCGATGGGCTCGCGCACGGCCACGCCGTCGGCGATGGTGTCCACGCGCGCGTTCGACACCAGACTGCCCGAGCGCCAGCTGCGTTCCATGGCGTCGGCCCCCACGGCGCTGACGCCGATCACACGGGTCGCGGGCGACGTGGCCTTGATCCAGCGCGCCATGCCGTTCAGCAGCGCGCCGTTGCCCAAAGGCACAAGCACGGCGTCGTAGAACTGCCCCGCGGCCAGCAACTCGACGGCGATGCTGCCCGCACCTTCGCTGATCTCAACCTCGAGCCCGTCCTCCACCATGCGCGCGCCGTTGGCCACGCAGTAGGCACGCGCCGCCTGCTTGGCTTCATCGAAGTCGGCGCCGACCAAATGCAGCGTGGCGCCCAGCGCCTGCATGCGTTCTGCCTTCAGCGGATTCACGTTGACGGACGCGAAGATGTCCAGCGCGGCGCCGCGAGAACGGCAGGCATAGGCCAGTGCCTGGCCGAAGTTGCCGGCGCTGGCGCACACCAGCGGCGTGGCGTCGCCCTTCAGCTGCAGCCGCTGCAGGAAGAAGTCGGCACCGCGACCCTTGAAGCAGCGGATCGGGTTGAGCGTTTCCACCTTGATGGTGAGCTGGCAGCCGAGCGCTTTCGACAGCGGTTCGCAGTCGAACTGCGGTGTGTTGCGGAAAACCGGGCTGATCGACCGCGAAGCCCGCCGTATTCTTTCGAGCGACAGGCGGTGCCCTGGCATCGCATCGTGCAGCGCAGGCTGCGGTGGCGTGGCGGGCTGGTCATCGGCGGGGGTAAATTCACTTAAGCTGCGCACTGGGGGTTCCTTGAGGCGGTCGTCTTTCGAGCCTCAAGTTTCGATCCGCACCCCCGTCGCTTGCCCGCGAATACCAGCCCATTTCTGAAGGAAGTCCGCGAAATGCCCACCAAGAAGTCCGCAACGCCGCAGGCTCCAGCCGCCCCGGTCGAACTGGACCGTTTCGATCTGGCGATCCTCGGCCTGTTCCAGCAGGACACGCGCCTGGTGGCCGACGTCATCGGCGAACGGGTGGGCCTGTCGGCGGCCTCGGTGCAGCGGCGCTTGAAGCGCCTGCGGGAGACGGGTGTGATCCAACGCGAAGAGGCGTCGCTGAACCAGGCCGCGCTGGGCTACCCGATCACCTGCATCGTCGGCGTCGATGTCGACTACGACGGCGCCATGCAGATCGCCAGTTCAAGAAGCGCATGCTGAAGCAGCCGCAGGTGCAGCAGTGTTACTACGTCACCGGCCAGCTGGACTTCATGCTGGTGGTGGTGGCCCGCGACATGGCCGACTATGAGGCCTTCACGCGGGCCACGTTGCTCAACGACGCCAACGTGCGCAGCTTCACGACCTATGTGGTGATGGATGCGGTGAAGACCGCGCGGTCGGTCCCGGTGGCTGGCTCGAGCGCCTAGCGCGCCTGGCCCGCCCAGAGCGCGGCAGCCGAACCCGCGCGCCACGTGCTCAGAACACGTGGGTGAACAGCCAGTACAACGAGCCCGACAGCACGATCGCCACCGGCATCGTCAGCACCCAGGCCAGTGCCAGGTTGCGCAGCGTGGACATCTGCAGACCCGAGCGGTTGGCCGCCATGGTGCCGGCCACGCCGGACGACAACACGTGCGTGGTCGACACCGGCAGGCCGTACATGTCGGCGGCGCCGATGGTCACCATGGCCACCAGCTCGGCCGAGGCGCCTTGGGCGTAGGTGAGATGGGTCTTGCCGATCTTTTCCCCGACGGTGATGACGATGCGTTTCCAGCCGATCATGGTGCCCAGGCCGAGTGCGATGGCCACCGCCACCTTGACCCACAGCGGGATGAATTTGGTGGCGTCGTCGATCTCCTTGCGGAACGCGTCCACACGGCCTTTGGCGTCGGCATCCATCGGCACGGCGCCGCTCTTGTCGATCAGGCGCAGCGCCTCCGAGGCCAGGTACATGTCGTTGCGCACGTTGGCCACGGCATCGGCCGGCAGCCTGGCCAGCGAGCCGTGTTCCTTCACCTGCTGGGCGATGCGGCCGGCCATGGCGGCCACGGCGGGCACCACGGTGGCGCCGTATTCCTTGGTGCGCACATAGGTCGACAGGGTCTCGCGGGTCTGCACAGCCGACGTGGTGGCCGCTGCCGGCAAGGTGTCGGGCACGCTGCGGCGCAGTGCCGACTGGGCCGACTCGGCCACGGCCACGAAACGCATGGCCTGCCCGGCCGGCATGGCGCGGTTCAGGGCATAGGCCATGGGCACCGTGCCCACCAGGATCAGCATGATCAGGCCCATGCCCTTCTGGCCGTCGTTGGAGCCATGCGCGAACGACACGCCGGTGCAGGTCAGGATCAGCAGGCCGCGAATCCACCACGGCGGCGGTGTGTTGCCGCGCGGCTCTTCATACAGCGCGCGGTTCTTGACGAAGGCGCGCAGTGCCAGCAGCAGCAAGGCGGCGCAGCCGAAGCCCACCAGCGGCGACAGCAGCAGCGAATAACCGACCTTGGTGGCCTGCGCCCAGTCGACGCCGCTGGTGCCGTCGCGGCCGTGCATCAGCGCGTTGGCCACGCCCACGCCGATGATCGAACCGATCAGCGTGTGTGAAGAAGACGCCGGCAGGCCGAGCCACCAGGTGCCGAGGTTCCAGAGGATGGCGGCGATCAGCAGCGCGAACACCATCGCGAAACCCGCGCCCGAGCCCACCTGCAGGATCAGCTCCACCGGCAGCAGCGAGATGATGCCGAAGGCCACCGCGCCGCTGGAGAACAACACCCCGAGAAAGTTGAACAGGCCCGACCACACCACCGCGAAATTCGGCGGCAGCGAATGGGTGTAGATCACCGTGGCCACGGCATTGGCCGTGTCGTGAAAGCCATTCACGAACTCGAAGCCCAGCGCGATCAGCAAGGCCACGCCCAGCAGCAGGAAGGGCGCGTAGGTGGTCACCGGCGTGCCGGCGTCCGTGATGTCCTGCACCAGGCTCCAGGCGGTGTAGAACAGGCCCACCGCCAGCAGGCCCACGAAGACGATCAGTGTGACCGGGCCGGCCTTGGCGTCGAGCTGCGGCCGCGAACTCTGCGGTACCTCGGGGAAGTGGTGGGGGCGTGCTTGCGCAGCGCTGGGAGGGGCGAGTGTGCTCATGGCTTTTTGATGTGTTGTGTGGTGAGCAGCACAGGTTAGGCAGCGGGTATGTCGGTTGCGTGACACGACAGTGAATGCGGCGGATCGCGCCGGTGTCACACGGCTTTCACACGGCCGCGGCCCAATCGCGCACGGCGGCGCAACCACCCGTGCAGCGCCTGCTTGCGTACGGCTTCAGCCAGGCCAAGCGTCACTCTGATCCCATTCCGCCCTGGCGCTCGCACATCTTAAAACCTATGACAACCCAACTTTCCGCTCCGGAATTTTCGACCTTCACCAGCCTCCTCGCAGGGTCCGCCGTCGCCGTGGCCTGTGCCTTGCTGGTGGCCTGCGGCGGCGACGACGACACGCCGGCACCGGTGGCCGTCAACGGCCAGTTCCTCGACGCGGCCGTGCAGGGCCTGGCCTACGGCGTGGGCGCGGCCGCCAAGACCGCTACCGACGCCAATGGCGGCTACAGCTGCAATGTCGGCGAGACGCTGGACTTCAGCGTGGGCGGCATCCACCTCGGCTCGGCCGCCTGCGCCGCCAGCACCACGCCGCTGACGCTGGCCGCCAGCACCGACGTGAAGGACGACAAGGTGGTTAACCGCCTGCTGGCGCTGCAACTGCTCGACACCGACAGCGACCCGGCCAACGGCATCAGCATCGCGCCGGCGGTGGCCACGGCACTGGCCGGCCGCACGCTCGACTTCTCGGCCCCGGCGGCCAGCTTCAACAACGCGATGGCCGCCACGCTGGCCGTGCTGCCGGCGGCCTACCAGGGCCGCACCGTCGACGCTACGCGCCGCACGCTGGTGAAGGAACACTTCGAAGACACGCTGGCTTCGAAGCTGGCCAAACCCGTGGTGGAAGCCGTGCGCCAGACCAACGCGCTGGGCACCGTCAGCGCCGGCATCACGCGTTACCAGATCCAGGCCGCGGCTTCGTTCTACGTACCCTATGAAGGCAGCAACGCCGCGGTCAAGGCCGAGTTCCCGAACGGCTTCCTGCCGTCTTACGGCTCCAGCCTGGCGTTCAAGGGCAAGTCCGCCGACGGCTCGCTCGAGTTCTATGGCCTGACCGACCGCGGCCCGAACGGCGACGGTCCCAAGCTGCCGAACACGGTGCTGGGCGCGGGTGCCAGTGGCACCAGCGACGGCAAGTTCTTTCCGTCGCCGAGTTTCGTGCCGTCGCTCGGCATCATCTCGGTGGGCGCGGGCGGCGCGGTGCTGAAGTCGAGCCTGCCGCTGAAGTTCAGCGCCAGCGTCAATGCCTCGGGCCTGTCGATCGCGCCGGGCAAGGTCGGCTCGTCGGGCGAGCTGCCGCTGAACGATGCCATGCGCTATGTGGCCGGCAGCAAGGCGGACTTCAGCGACTACGGACTGGACACCGAAGGCGTGGCCGTGGACGCGGCGCGCGGCGTGGTGTGGGTGTCGGACGAATACGGCCCGTTCATCCTCAAGGTCGACCCGGCCACCGGCATCATCCTGAAGAAATACCAGCCCGGCACCGGTGCCGCCGACCTGCCGGCCGTGCTGGCCAAGCGCCGCCCCAACCGCGGCATGGAAGGCCTGACGCTGGATGTCGCCAGCGGCCGGCTGCACGGCTTCGTGCAGAGCCCGCTGGACGACGGCAAGGCCAGCTACGTGGTGCCCGGCGCCACGGCGGCCACCAGCGAAAACATCCGCGACTACGCGAAGTTCAACCGCTGGGTGCAGTTCGACCCGACGACCGAAACCACGAAGCTCTACGCCTATCCGATCGACAGCAGCATGTACACCGACGGCAAGACCGGCAACGCCAAGTTGGGCGACCTGGTGTCGCTGGGTGGCGGCAAGTTCGTGGTGATCGAGCAGGGCTCGGGGCCCGACGGCAAGGTCTTCAACCGTCTGATGCTGGTGGAGATTCCCGCCAACGCGACCGACATCGCCGCCATGGGCAGCGACCTCGAGAAGAGCAGCATGACCGGCGCGCCCGTGAACGGCAGCAGCTTTGCCGCCGTGCTGCCGCTGAAGAAGACGCTGCTGTTCGACCTGAATGCCGCCAGCTGGCTGGCCGAGAAAGCCGAGGGCCTGGCACTGGTGGACGAGAACACGCTGGCCCTGGCCAACGACGACGACTTCGGCATGAAGACCCTGGTGCTCGACCCGAGTGGCGCGCCCATTGCGGGCGGCGACATCACCAAATGTACGGTGGATGCCAACGGTGCCATCACCACCACCGCATCGGCCGCGGCCTCGGGTTGCACCGCAGGCAACAGCGCACGCGTAGGCCGCGGTGCCGACAGCGAACGGCCCAACCGGCTGTGGCTGATCAGGTTCGACAAGAAGCTGGCCGACTACAGCGTGCCTGCGCCCTGAGCAGGCTGGGCGCCGTCGGTGCAGGCCACCGGGCACGGGCGATGGGTGTCACAAAAGCGAAACATGCCTGTCATCTTGCCCGGCGTGTGACCGTGTCTAATCGGAACAGTGCGCGCGGTTGAAGGACAACCTGCCGGTCGCGTGTCCCGTCTTTCGGGACACGTGAACCGGCCCGCGCGCCCACACGGAAATGCAGCGGCAACTGCACCCAGGTCCGCATCGGCTGACATGGGGTTTGCCGACGCCTGAACATCACCGGCCCCTGCCACCTGGCGGGGCGCCAATTGAAGAGGTTGAAAACAATGAATGCCATGAAACAGGCGCAGCGCTTCATCGCGACTTCGCCGTTGCACGAGGACGCCCGCACGCTGGCCCAGCTCGTCCTGTCGCTGGAGTCCCATGAACCCTTTCCGCTCGAGAAACTCTACGAACTCGATTTGAGCCGCTTCGATATCGCCATGGAGATCTTGAAGGAATGGCGGCTGGACCGCTACTACGCGGGCAAGTCGAAGCTGTTCGACATCGCGCTGCAACTGCAGGACCTGCAACGCGGCGTGGAGGTCGAGTCAGGCCCGGCCTGACCAGCCCTCGGTTTCGCCCTGGCAACGTGTGGCGCCCGCCCGCATGGGGTTGGCTTCAGCCATCAATACTTCAGGCCCGTATCGCAAAGAACGGTGGCCACCACCGCATCGGCTGGCAGCCTGCCGCACTGCAGCAACTGTGCTGCCGCGTAGACATTGGCCGCCGCCGAGTAACCGACATACAGGCCTTCTTCCTGCGCCAGGCGGTGGCGCCATGCTTCGGCATCGGCGTCACTGACGGCGATGCTGAGGTCCATCAGCGTGGCGTCCCACTGGGCAGGGATTTCTCCGTAACCGGTGCCCTGAATGACGTGTTTCGGCTTGTCGACCGGCTCGTGCGCCAGCGGCCGGCTGCCGGCGGGCTCTGCCACCGCGCAGACTACCGCGGGGTTGGCTTCCTTCAGCACCCGCGCCACCCCTTTGAATGTCGAGCCGGTGCCCACCGCCGCCACCCAGCCGTCGATGCGAGCGCCGAACTGCGCCAGCATTTCGTGGCCTGTGGCCTGGTGGGCGAGCACGCCTTCCGGCGCATTGAATTGGTCGACGTAGAAACCGCGACGCTCGCTTGCCAGTTGGCGGGCCAGCGCCTCGGCGGCCTTCACGTCGCGCCCCGTGACTTGCCCCGGGCTTCCATCCACCTGCGGCACCAGGACGACCGTGGCGCCCAGTCCCTCCAGCATCCGGGCGCGCGCGGGGCTGTTGCCGGCCGACATGGTGACGACCAAGGGGTGGCCGAGCACCGCGCAGGCGACGGCCAAGCCGGCGCCCATGTTGCCGCTGGTCATTTCGATCACGGGCATGCCCGGCAGCAGCCGACCGTCCGTCTTTGCCGCGAGAAGAATCGCCTTGGCGGCGCGGTCCTTGACGCTGCCGCCAGGCTGCAGAAATTCGGCCTTGGCCAGGATGCGGCCCGGTCCGCGGTGGATGCGGTCCAGGGCCAGAAGCGGCGTGTTGCCGATGAGGTCAAGTGCGTTTGAAAGAAGCATCGAAGAATTATGCGGTGGCGTCGCTAATCAGAAAACAGACCGAAAACAGGTGGCAAAAAAATAGTAGACGACTGGTCTATTCGTATCATAGAATCAGGCCATGCCCACCGCACTTCGAGAATCCAACGACACCCGCGACAACATCCTTGCCGTGGGCCAGCGGATCATGGCGGGCAAGGGCTTCTCTGCCGTGGGGCTGAACGAGATCCTGCTGTCTTCGGGTGTGCCGAAGGGTTCGTTCTACCATTACTTCAACTCGAAGGAAGCGTTCGGCGAAGCCTTGCTGGCGAAGTACTTCGAGGACTACTGGGCCGACATCGACGCGACGCTCGACGAGCCTGGCCTGACGGTGGCACAGCGCCTGATGAACTACTGGCAGAACTGGCAGGAGTCGCAGTCGTTTCTGGACTGCCAGGGCAAGTGCCTGGCGGTGAAGCTGGGCGCCGAGGTGGCCGACCTTTCCGAGCCCATGCGGCTGGCGATGCTGCAGGGGACGGCGGGCATCATTTCGCGCCTGGCCACGGGCATCGAGGCCGGCGTGGCCGAAGGCTCGCTGTCGGTCGACGGCGATGCCGACGGCGCCGCCCAGAGCCTGTACCAGCTGTGGCTCGGAGCGAGCGTGATGGTGAAGATCGTCCGCGGCCCCGAGCCTTTCGAAGCCGCCCTGGCCACCACCCGGCAAATCCTTCATCTGCCCCCCTGATTTTTTCGAGGGGCAGACCCTGGCTGCACTTCAAACGAAGTGCTTTTTTTGGACCGGTTTGCTAGACGACTGGTCTATTTGTTAACTTGATAGATGGAGAAGCAACATGAAGATTCTGATGGTCCTCACCTCGCATGACGAACTCGGCAATACCGGCCGCAAGACGGGCTTCTGGCTCGAAGAACTGGCGGCGCCGTATTACGCGTTCAAGGACGCCGGCGCGGACATCGTGCTGGCCTCGCCCAAAGGCGGCCAGCCACCGCTCGACCCGAAGAGCAACGAGCCCGCGAACCAGACCGAGCTGACGCGGCGCTTCGAGGCCGACCAGCAGGCCACGGCGCAACTGGCGTCCACCGTGCGGCTCGACAGCGTCTTGCAGGCCGATTTCGACACGGTTTTCTACCCAGGCGGCCACGGCCCGCTGTGGGACCTGGCCGAAGACCCGCATTCGATCGCGTTGATCGAATCGTTCCTGGCGGCCGGCAAGGCGGTTGCACTGGTGTGCCACGCGCCCGGTGTGCTGCGCCACGTGAAGACGCCGGCGGGCAAGCCGCTGGTGGAGGGCAAGAAGGTGACCGGCTTCACCAACACCGAAGAAGAGGCGGTAGGCCTGACGAACGTCGTGCCCTTCCTGGTGGAGGACGAACTCAAGGCCCTGGGCGGCGTGTATTCCAAGCTCGGCGATTGGGCGCCTTATGTCATCACCGACGGACTTCTGGTCACGGGCCAGAACCCGGCGTCTTCCGGCCCCGCCGCCGAGGTGCTGCTGAAGTGGCTGGCCAACCCGGCGCGGTGATGTCGGGTCGCGGGGCTGGTTCCTGTTCGAACCGGCCCCAGGCCGACCGAAGCGAAACGCGGCGGGTGCTGTCGCGTCGATGGGCCGTACGCGACGCGCCTGCGGAAAGTCGACGGTT
>JAQGMQ010000094.1 GCA_028292305.1 Rhodoferax sp. | reverse complement strand
CACGCGCAAGACCCGCGACATCCTGATGTGGATGCTGTCCACCAAGATGATGCCGGCGGTTGGCGCGCTGGTGCCGGTGTACGTGATGGCGCAGACCGTGGGCCTGCTCGACTCGCTCACCGCGCTGATCATCGTGTTCACCTTGTCCAACCTGCCGATCATGGTCTGGATGCTGTACAGCGCCTTCAAGGAAGTGCCCAAGGACATCCTCGAGGCCGTGCGCCTCGACGGTGCCAGCGTGTGGGAAGAGTTCCGCCACGTGATCCTGCCGCTGACCATGGGCGGCATCGCTTCCACCGGGCTGCTGTGCCTGGTGCTGTCGTGGAACGAAGCTTTCTGGGTGTTGAACCTGAGCTCGGCCCAGGCCGGCACGCTGGCTTCGCTGATCGCCTCGTACTCCAGCCCTGAAGGCCTGTTCTGGGCCAAGCTGTCGGCCGCTTCGCTGATGGCCATCGGTCCGATCATCGTATTCGGCTGGTTCAGCCAGAAGCAGTTGGTCCAGGGCCTCACGTTCGGCGCCGTCAAGTAAAAAATCGCAAGGAATCACCATGTCATTTCTCGAACTCCGTGGCGTCGAAAAAGTTTTCGGCGACCACAAGGTCATCAAGGGCGTCAACCTCGACATCAACAAGAACGAGTTCATCGTCTTCGTCGGTCCGTCGGGCTGCGGCAAGTCGACGCTCTTGCGCATGATCGCCGGCCTGGAATCCATCGACGGCGGCTCGCTGCATGTCGACGGCCGCGACATCACCAACCTGCCTTCGTCGCAGCGTGAACTCGCGATGGTGTTCCAGAGCTATGCGCTCTATCCGCACATGACCGTCTACGACAACATGTCGTTCGCGCTCAAGCTGGCCAAGGTGCCCGCGGCCGAGATCAAGAAGAAGGTCGAGGACGCAGCCGACAAGCTCAACCTCACGCCCTACCTGAAGCGCACGCCCAAGGAACTCTCGGGCGGCCAGCGCCAGCGCGTGGCCATCGGCCGGGCCATCGTGCGTGCACCCAAGATCTTCCTGTTCGACGAACCGCTGTCCAACCTCGATGCGGCCTTGCGCGGCCAGACCCGCGTCGAAATCCACAAGCTGCACCGCGCACTCGGCGTGACCACCATCTACGTGACCCATGACCAGGTCGAGGCCATGACCCTGGCCGACCGCGTGGTGGTGCTGCGCGACGGCGCGGTCGAGCAGGTCGGCGCGCCGCTCGAGCTCTACGACAAGCCGACCAACCAGTTCGTGGCGCAGTTCATCGGCATGCCGTCGATGAACATCGTCAAGGCGTCGCAGCTGTCGCAGTTCGGCGCGCTGGCCGGCCAGGCCGCCAACCGCGTGCCGGTGGACGGCCTCATCGGCGTGCGCCCCGAAGGCGTGAAGGTCATGCCCGTGGGCAGCGCCGGCGTGCCGGGCAAGATCGAGCTGATCGAAGCCCTGGGTGCCGACACCCTGATCCACGTCGACGTGATGGGCACGCCCATGATCTCGCGCCAGGCCGAACGCACCCACCTGCATGTGGGCGACCCCGTCACCCTCGAATTCGACCTCGACACCCTGCATTGTTTCGACAAGGCCGGGCGCATGGTTTCACTCGCCTGAAAGGAGGCCACGTCCATGTCATCCGCAGAAAATTCCGCATCCGAATTCGTGATGCTGCACCTGGGCGTAGGCTCGTTCCACCGCGCCCACCAGGCGGTGTACCTGCACCATTTGCGCCAGACCGGCGACACCCGCTGGTCGCTGGCCGGCGGCAACACCCGGCCCGACATGCCCGAGGTGATGGCCGCGCTCGCAGCCCAGGGCGGGGCGTACACCCTCGAGACGGTCACGCCGCAAAACGAGCGCAGCTACGAACGCATCGAGTCGATCCGCAAGATCATTCCCTACGCGCCCAGCCTGGCCGGCCTGATCGAAGTCGGTGCCGATCCGCAGACCCGCATCATCTCGTTCACCGTCACCGAAGCCGGTTATTACCTCGACGCCGATGACCAGCTCGACCTGGGCATCGCCGACCTCGCCGCCGACCTGGAGCGCGCGCGCAACGGCCAGCCCGGCAGCTGCATCTACGCGGCGCTCACCGCCATCCTGCGGGCGCGCATGCAGCGCGGCGGCGGGGCCGTCACGCTGCTCAACTGCGACAACCTGCGCCACAACGGCAAGCGTGTGCGCGGCGGCCTGTTGTCGTTCATCCAGCTGGCGGGCGACGACGTGCTGCACGCCTGGGTGGTGGCCAACACCACCTGCCCGAACGCCATGGTCGACCGCATCACACCACGCCCCGCGGCCGACCTGCGCCCGCGTGTGCAGGCCGCCACCGGCTGGGACGACGCCGCGCCCATCATGGGCGAGTCGTTCATCCAGTGGGTCATCGAAGACGACTTCATCAACGGCCGCCCCGAATGGGAAAAGGTCGGCGTGCAGATGGTCGCGTCGGTCGCTGCCTTCGAAGAAGCCAAGATCCGCCTGCTCAACGCCACACACAGTTGCATCGCCTGGGCCGGCACGCTGGCAGGTTACCAGTACATCCACGAAGGCACGCACGATGCGCGCATCCGCGGCTTCGCCTACGACTACGCCACCACCGATGTGATCCCCTGCCTGGACACGCCGGCGCACCCCAGCCCGCTCGATTTGGCGGCCTACCGCGACACCGTGCTCGACCGCTTCGGGAACCCCGCCATCCAGGACACCAACCAGCGTGTGGCCGCCGACGGCTTCTCGAAGCTGCCCGGCTTCATCGCGCCCACCGTGCGCGAATGCCTGGCCCGTGGCGCCAGCATCGACGCCGTGGCCATGCTGCCGGCCCTGTTCCTTGCGTTCCTGCAGCGCTGGCACAAGGGCCAACTGGCCTATGCCTACCAGGACCAGGCCATGGACCCGGCCGTGGCCCACGCGATCTGCGACGCGGCCGACCCGGTGGTTGCGCTGGCCGGCAACACCAGCTTCTGGGCCGAACTGGCCGGCGATCCGCGGCTCGTGGCCGCGCTGCAAGGCGCGAATGCACGGGTAAAAACGTTCATCACGGGTACGAAATGAGCACCCTCCGACTCACGGGTCAACACGCGTTGATCACCGGCACGGCCGGCGGCATCGGGCTGGCCGCCACTGTGGCCTTCCTGCGCGAAGGTGCGCACTGCACCGCGGTCGACCTGGCGCCTGAGCCATCGCCGGAATTGCAGGCGCTGCAGTCGCAGTACCCCGCACACTTCCACTACGTCGGCGCCGACGTGGCGCAGCAAGCCAGCATCGATGCGATGCTGGCCGCGGCGCGTGCCCGTTTCGGCACCGTGACCACGCTGCTCAACAACGCCGCCGTGTTCAGCCTCGGCCCGCTGCTGGAGATCACCGAGGCGCAGTACCAGCGCATCTTCGACGTCAACGTGAAGGGCATGTTCTTCGTGATGCAGGCCGTCCTGCGCCAGATGGTGGCCGACGGCTGCAAGGGCAGCGTCACCAACCTGGCCTCGCAGGCCGGCCGGCGCGGCGAGGCGCTGGTGGCGCACTACTGCGCGAGCAAGGCTGCGGTGATCAGCTACACGCAATCGGCCGCCTTGGCCATGGCGCCGCACGGCATCCGCGTCAACGGCATCTCGCCCGGCGTGATCGACACGCCGATGTGGAAAGACGTCGATGCGCAATTTGCCAAGGCCGAAGGCCTGCAGATCGGCGAGAAGAAAAAAGCCGTGGGCCTGGCGGTACCGCTGGGCCGCATGGGCGACCCGGACGACGTGGCCCGCGCGGCGGTTTTCCTGGCCGGCGCCGAGGCCTCCTACATCACCGCCCAGACGTTGAACGTCGACGGTGGTAATGTCATGAGCTGAAGGACGTTCAACACCCCCAAGTCGCTCACTTTGTGTAGCTCTCCCCCCCCTTGCAGGGGGCGATACCAGCGGCCCGGCAAAGCCGGTTCCGCGGTATCCCTGGAAAAGGCAGGGCCGCGGTGTCTAGATGAAAAGGAAAAATTAACATGGCCAGCCTGCGCTTGCGCACCCGTGAACCCGAGCTGGAGCACGACCTCGGTCGCGACCCCACGCTGGGCTACGAGCCCCGCGAAAGCCATGGCAGCCTGCGCTACCTGGAGCATGGCATCCCCACGCCGCTGGTGCGCTGGCACCAGCACGAGGAATACGAGCTGCACCTGATCGTGCAGACCCGCGGCAAGCTTTTCGTGGGCGACTACATCGGCCACTTCGAGCCCGGCAACCTGGTGCTCACCGGCCCGCGGCTGCCGCACAACTGGATCTCGAGCGACCCGCCGGCCGAAGGCGTGCTGCTGCGCGACATGGTGCTGCAGTTCATCGACGCGCCGCTGCGCCGTGCCAGCACCGAGATCGGCGAACTGCAAGGTCTGTTGCCGTTGCTGGAACGCGCGCGCCACGGCATCGAATTCTTCGGCATGAGCGACTACGCCCGCGAGGCGCTGCAGCGCATCAAGAACAGCCACGGCCTGGCGCGTTTCGGCGAATTTCTGATGTTCGTCGACAAGCTCGCCAGCTGCACCGACTACCGCCTGTTGTCCACCGTGCAGATGCAGAGCTTCGACGACGACGCCTCGCTGGCGCAGATCAGCGGCATCGTGGCCTTCCTCACCGAACACAGCGCCGAGCAGTTCACCATGGCCGACGTGTCGGCAAAGGTCGGCATGGGCGAAAGCCAGTTTTCGCGCTACTTCCGCCGTGCCACCGGCAACACGTTCACCGACTTCGTGAACCGCCTGCGCATCAACCGCGCCTGCCAGCTGCTGATGGAAACCGACCGCTATGTGAGCAACGTCTGTTACGACGTCGGCTTCAACAACGTCGCCAATTTCAACCGCCGTTTCCTGCAGATCAAGGGCATGACGCCAAAAGATTTCCGCCGCCAGGCCGAAGCCCGCTACGGCAGCAAGTGAGCGTTGCTGACTTGCTCCGTCTCCCGCGCGGCAGCGGGCCGGGGTGAGGGGGCCCACCGTCTCCCCAAGATCCAAAAACTGAACGAACCTGACCATGTACCTTGGACTAGATTTAGGCACCTCCGAACTCAAGGCCCTGCTGCTGGCCGACGACCACAGCGTCGTCGCCGTGGCCCACGCGCCGCTCACCGTGCAGCAGCCGCATCCGCTTTGGTCCGAACAAGACCCCGCCGCCTGGTGGGACGCGCTGGTGTCGGTCATGGACCAGTTCGCCGCCAGCCACGCAGGCCACCTGAAGGCGGTGCGCGCGGTCGGCCTCTCGGGCCAGATGCACGGCGCTGTGCTGCTGGATGCGCAAGACCGTGTGTTGCGCCCGGCCATCTTGTGGAACGACGGCCGCAGCGGTGCGGCCTGCGCCGAACTCGAAGCCGCGGTGCCCGACCAGGCCCGGATCACCGGCAACCTGGCCATGCCCGGCTTCACCGCGCCCAAGCTGTGGTGGCTGCGCGAACACGAGCCCGACATCTTCAAACGCACCGCCCGCGTGTTGCTGCCCAAGGACTACCTGCGCCTCTGCATGACGGGTGAGGCCGTCACCGACTGCTCCGACGCCTCGGGCACCTTGTGGCTCGACGTGGCCGCGCGCCGCTGGTCGCCGCGCCTGCTCGAAGCTTGCGGCCTCGAAGAATCGCACATGCCGCGCCTGGTGGAAGGCAGCCAGGCGGGAGGCAGTCTCTCGGCCGACTTCGCCGCGCGCTGGGGCCTGCGCGCCGGCACGCCCGTGGCCGGTGGTGGCGGCGACAACGCGGCCAGCGCGGTGGGCATGGGCGTGGTCGCACCCGGCCAGGGTTTCGTCTCGCTCGGCACTTCGGGCGTGGTGTTCCTGGCCACCGACCGCTTCAGGCCGAATCCGGCGCAGGCGGTGCATGCCTTCTGCCATGCGCTGCCGCAGCGCTGGCACCAGATGGCGGTGATGCTGTCGGCGGCCAGCGCGGTGCGTTGGGCCACGCATTTGCTTGGCTTCGCCGACGAGGCCGCGCTGCTCGAGGCAGCGGCCACGCTGGCACCTGCGGCACGTGTGCAGGCGCCCTTGTTCCTGCCGTATCTGTCGGGTGAACGTTCGCCCCACAACAACCCCGGCGCCCAGGGCGTGTTGTTCGGCCTCACGCACAGCCACGACAAGGCGGCGGTGGCCTCTGCCTTGGCCGAAGGCGTGGGCTTCGGCCTGTGCGACGGCTGGCGCACGCTGTCGACGGCGGCACCGGTGCAGGCGATGTCGGTGGTCGGCGGTGGCGGGCGCAGCGCCTGGTGGGTGCAGCAGCTGGCGAACACGCTGGCCGTGCCGATGGAAGTGCTGGAGGGCGCGGCCACCGGTGCGGCGCTCGGCGCGGCGCGACTGGCCTGGTTGGCGGATGGCGGCAGCGAAGCCGACGTGTGCCTGCGCCCGCCGGTGCAGCGCCGCTTCGAGCCGGAACCGCAGTCGGCCGACCTGCTGGCCCGGTACCAGCGCTTCGGCGCCTTGTATCCGGCGCTGCGGGCCAGCTTCGCGCCGGTCTGAGCGACGCGGGCCAGGGCGCAGCTTGTCTCCCCTGGTTGACTTGTTCGCCTAGACTCGCGGCATGCCCGCACCCCGTGAAGACGCACCGGCGCCCGCCGCGCCGGACTGGGTCGTCATCCACATCCATCCCTCGGCGCCACCCAAGCCCGAGTTCGGCGCGCCTTGCAACGGCTGCGGCGTGTGTTGCCTGGCCGAGCCGTGCCCGGTGGGGGTGCTGTATTCGCGGCGGCGCCACGGCGCCTGTGACGCCTTGCGCTGGGACGAGCCGCTGGGCCTGTACCGTTGCGGCTTGGCGGCCGAGCCGCTGACGCTGATCGGCTGGCCTGGTGCACCGCGGTGGCTGCAGCGCTGGGCGCGGCGCCTTGTCCAACGCTGGATCGCCGCGGGCGACGGCTGCGATGCCGCCATGTCCGTTGAGTCCCCCAAACGGTGACGCCGCGGCCCGAAGGCTCAGCCGACCAGCGGCACAGGCGGCACAGGTGCCACGGGCCTTGGCGGCGACTTGACGCGCTGCATGAACGGCTTCTCGAGCCAATGCCAGGACAGCGAAGCCAGCACCAGCGTGCCCAGCAGCACCCGGTTGAACAGGTGCGCTCCGCGTAGCCCGGGCACATCAAACAGCGTCAGCAGCACCAGCAGGTGCCACAGGTAGATGCCGTAGCTGATCTGCCCCAGGTAGCAGAACGGCTTGAAGACGCGCCAATGCGCGACGGGCAGGGTCATGGCCACAGCCATCCAGCTGACGAAGGCGCCGGCCAGCAAGGTTCGCCAGAACACGATCATCGGCGTCACGTTCCAGTAGGACGACCGTGGCCAGTAGGTTTGCCAGGCCACCACGCTGAGCACCACGGCCAGCAGCGCCCATGCCGCGCAGTGGCGCCATTGCGGCGTGAGCCAGGCCGACAGCCGGCCGCGGCCACGGGTCACCGCCATCGCCAGGGCCATGCCCATGCCGAATTCGTCCAGCGTGCCCGGCAACTGCGTGGTGTAGAAGAACTGCTTGAAACCTTCGTCACCACCCGGCACGTAGATGAACGTCACCAGGTAACGGTAGCCCCAGCCGACGGCCAGCAGGGTCAGGAACATCCGGGTGATCGACACCCGCGCCAGCCACGGCGTGGCGAACAGCATGAACACGTAGAACTGCATCTCCAGCCCGATCGACCAGTTCGGCGAGTTGATCGCGCCGGCGGTGGGAATGAACAGGTTGTGGATGAACAGCAGGTGGGTGACGCCCTGCAGCCACTGGTCCTTCGGCAGTGCGGTCAGCAACTCGGGCTTCACCAGAAAAACGAACAGCAGCATCGTCAGGATGTAGAGCGGCGCAATGCGCGCCAGCCGCCGCAGCGCGAAGCCACGGCGAAAATCCAGCGGCTGCCGCTCATAGTCCTTCAGTGCGCTCAGGGCAATCACAAAACCGCTGATGACGAAGAAACAGTCGACGCCGATCCAGCCGATGTGCATCAGGCGGATGAACGTGGCCTGGCTGGCAATGGTCCATTGTCCGATGACGATGACATGGTAGACCACCACCATCAGGGCGGCGGCGGCACGCAGCATGTCGATGAGCGGGTAGTTGGGCCGGGCTTGGGAATTAGGAGTCATCGGGGTGGCGGGCGGGCGAATGGTGGTGCTTTGCGGGGTGCATTGTTTCACGGGCCGGCTTCAGCCCGGTCAGCCCGGTCAGCCCGCTTCATGGCGCGCGAGGCTCTCGAGGTCAGGTCAAAACGCGCTCAGTACCGCGCGCGCCACTTCCGCAAAACCGGCGCCGCGTTCACTCGGCGCGATGTAGCGCGGCCGGTGCTGCAGCGCCCGCTCGAACCGGCGGATGTTGGCCACGCCCACCGCGTTCGGAAAGGTCTGGAACATCAGCTGGTCGTTGGTCGAGTCGCCCACGTATACCCAGTGCGCCAGCTCCGCATCCAGCTTGCGCCCGAACCGGCTCTGCACGGCCCAGCGCGCGCCTTCGAGCTTGTTGTGCGTGCCGAACCAGCCGTTGATGTGGATGCTGCTGACCGTGGCCTGCATGCCTTCGGCGCGCATGATCGCCACCGCCTGCGCGACGGCCGCCTCGCCCAGGTGGTGGAATTCGCTGTGGTCGATGGCCATGTCGGTCTCGCGGCCCCAGGAGTCTTCGGCCAGGTGGGCACCGGGTACCTCGCGCAGCACACGTTGCGCGATGTGCTGCATGCGGGTGAAGTTGGCGCTGCGGGTGGCGGCGTCCTGCAGGTAGGTTTTGTGCAGTGGGCCGCCGGGCGTGGCCGGACGCGTCAAAGCCACCGCGCCGTTTTCGGCAATGAGGGTGTCCAGTGGCCAGGCCTGCGCGAACGGCTCGCTCCAGCCCGTGGACCGGCCGGTGATGGCGATCACCGCCAGGCCCGCCGCCTTCAGGTCGGCCAGGGCCTGCAGCGCATCGGCGGTGATCGCGCCCTCGGTGGTCAGGGTGTCGTCGATGTCGGTCATCACGCCGACGATGCCACGTCGCTCGGCCAGCGGCCAGGTCGCCAGCGGCAACATGCTCACCGCGGCCTCAACCCGCGTTCTGCAGCGCCAGGCCGGCGTGCTCGCGCAGCGGGTGGAAGTGGATCTTCGGAAAGCGCTCCTGTGCCAGCCGCACGTCGTAGGGCGAGGTGCACAGGTAGGCCAGCGTATCGGCCGCGTCCTGCGCCATGCGCATCGGGTAGGCGTCGGTGAAGGCGCGCAGCTCGGCCGGGGTGTCGGCGGTGATCCAGCGCGCGCCGGTGTACTGGCAGCCTTCGAGCCGCACGTCGGCGTCGTATTCGGCCTTGAGACGGTGCTGCACCACTTCGAACTGCAACTGGCCCACGGCGCCC
>JAQGMQ010000085.1 GCA_028292305.1 Rhodoferax sp. | reverse complement strand
CATTGTCCCGCCGCCTGTTGCAGCACGCGGTCGCAATGGAACTCATCGCTTTCGCTCTCGTGGCCTGGCAGGACGCAGACGACGGTTTCACCCTGACGCCGCAATTCGGCGATCGCCGAGCGCAGGTCGGCGGCATCACCCCACGGCGCCCGGATCGCGGCGCGCAGCGCACGTGGCCCCACCACGGCCACCACCTGCTTGATGTCGACCAGGCTGAAGCCCACGGCAGGCCGGTTGCGGCCGAACACGGCACCGACTTCGTCATAACGCCCACCACGCACCAGGGCGTCGCTGGCGCCCTTGGCGTAGATGGCGAAGCGGGCGCCGCTGTAGTAGGCATAGCCACGCAGATCGGCCAGGTCGAAGGTCACGCGTTCGCCGATGACTTCGGCGGCCAGCCGCTTCAACTGCGCCAGGGCTTCATGGATTGCCGGCTTGTCCGGCAACACACGTTCGGCCTCGACCAGCACGTCGGCATCGCCGTACAACTCGATCAGCGCGAGCAGGCCTTCGCGCGCGGACTTCGGAAAGTCGCGCGTCAACCCGGCCAGCTCACTTGCGTCCTTGGCGGCCAGCGCGGCGTGCAGCATGCCCAGCCGCGCTGGCGCAAGCGCGACATCGGCCAGCAGGGCGCGCACGATCCGGGCGTCGCCCATGTCCACCGTGAGCGCACGTACGTCGGCCGCGCGCAGGCAATCCAGCGCCAGGTGCAATATCTCGAGGTCGGCTTCCATGCCGGCATGGCCATAAATTTCGCAGCCGAACTGCAGAGGCTCGCGGGTCGCGTGCGGACGGTCGGGGCGCGTGTGCAGCACCGGGCCGCAGTAACACAGCCGCGCCACGCCCTGGCGGTTCAGCAAGTGGGCGTCGATGCGCGCAACCTGGGGCGTGGTGTCGGCCCTGAGGCCCATCATGCGGCCCGAGAGCTGGTCGACCAGTTTGAAGGTTTGCAGATCAAGCGCCTCGCCCGTGCCGGTGAGCAGGGATTCAAGATGCTCCAGCAACGGCGGCATGACCAGTTCATAGCCATAACCACGGGCGGTGTCGAGCAGTTCACGACGCAGTTCTTCGATGTGCCGTGCCTCGGAAGGCAGTACATCGGCAATGTGATCCGGCAGGACCCAAGCAGACATTGGAGTTTCGGGGGCTGTTAAAAAAGGGATTTTACCGGAGGGCTTGGCTCACCCTGAAGTCGCTTGAGCGCGTCGACGCCGCTTGCCGCAGGTGTGGTCCGACCGCGCCCGGGAACGGGGCCGTTGCACCTGCGTGCGTTGACCTGGTTTTGCCCCCTCCCCCTGCCTGCGGGAGAGGGCGGGAGAGGGCTGGAGCGAGGGCCGGGGTGGAGGCGGTGCCGGCTACCCGGCTACGTCAGCACCCACAGCAGCACAAGTCCGATGA
The DNA here is from genome assembly GCA_028292305.1 of Rhodoferax sp. Lineage (GTDB taxonomy): Bacteria > Pseudomonadota > Gammaproteobacteria > Burkholderiales > Burkholderiaceae_C > Rhodoferax_B. Next base: position 4,690 of record JAQGMQ010000085.1, on the reverse strand, counting down.
CCATGCTGCCCAGCCCGAAGAACCGGATCTGGCCGTCGCTCATCTGCAGCATCTGCTCGAACATCCGCCGCCATTTGGGTGGCGACAGGAACGGCAGCAGGCCTTCGATGACCAGCACCAGCGCCAGCGCCGCCCAGAGATTGCCGCCGTCCAAACTTACTTCTGTGCAGCCGGCGCCGTTGTGCCGCCGCTGGACCGCATCGCCTTGAAGAAGTCGCTCGATGCCGGGTCCAGCACCAGCACGTCGCTCTTCTTGTTGAAGCTGGACTTGTAGGCGTCGAGGCTGCGGTAGAACTGGGCGAATTGCGCGTCGCGGCCGAACGATTCGGCGTAGAGGCGGGAGGCTTCGGCGTCGCCCTCACCCTTGATCTTCTGCGCGTCGCGGTAGGCGTTGGCAATCGTCACCTCGCGTTGGCGGTCGGCGTCGGCGCGGATCTTTTCGCCTTCGGCCGCCCCGGTGGAACGCAGCTCGTTGGCCACGCGCTTGCGTTCGGCTTCCATTCGGCGGTACACCGACTCGGTGATGGCTTCCACGTAGTCGACACGGGTGATGCGCACGTCGATCACGTCCACGCCCCAGCGGCGTGCCGCGTCGGAGCCCTTCACCACTTCGAGCACTTCGCGCTTGACGTCGGCCATCAGCGCTTCTCGCTTCAGCGACAGCAGGTCTTTCACCGTGCGGCGGTTGACCTCTTCCTGAAACGCATTGCGCACCACGCGGTTCAGCTGGTTGGCACCCGCGCTTTCGTCGAGACCGACGTTGCGGATGTACTGGGTCGGATCGATGACGCGCCAGCGCACGTACCAGTCGATGACCACGCGCTGCTTCTCGGCGGTGAGCATGGGCTCGGCGTCGATGCTGTCCAGCGTGAGCAGGCGGCGGTCGAGGTAGGTGACGTTCTGGAAAGGCGGCGGCAGCTTGAAGTTGAGCCCGGGCTCGGTGATGACCTTCTTGATTTCGCCAAGTGCGTAGACCACGCCGAACTGGCGCTGGTCGACGACGAACAACATGGAGCTGAGCAAGGCCAGCACCACCAGGAGCGTAGACGCGATAAAACCGACTCGATTCACTTTGTTCTCCTAGCGCACGTCGCGCTCGCGCGAACGCGAGTTGTCACGCGTACGGGCATCGTTGGACAGGGCTGGCGGCAGGCTTGGCAGCGCGGGTGTCGTGCTGGACGACACCTGGCTGTCGATGCTGCCCGAGGCGGCCTGCTGGGCCGACATCTGCATGATCTTGTCCAGCGGCAGGTACAGCAGGTTCGAGCCCTTGCTCGAATCGACCAGCACCTTGGTCACGTTGCCGTAGATCTGTTGCATGGTGTCGGTGTACATGCGGTCGCGCGTCACCTGCGGCGCCTTCTGGTATTCGGCCAGCACCGAGCGGAAACGCTGGGCGTCACCATCGGCCTGGGCCACGATACGGGCCTTGTAGGCATCGGCTTCTTCCTTCAGCCGGGCCGCCGCACCCACGGCGCGTGGTACCACGTCGTTGGCATAGGCCTGGGCTTCGTTCTTGGCGCGCTCGCGTTCCTGGCCGGCCTTCAACACGTCATCGAACGCGGCCTGCACCTGCTCGGGCGGCCGCACGCCGCTCTGCTGCAGGTTGATGCCGACCACTTCGATGCCGACCTTGTAGCGGTCAAGGATGGTCTGCATCAAGGCGCGCACGCGCGGGCCGATCTGGTCGCGTTCCTCGGCCAAAGCAGAGTCCATCTTCATCTTGCCGACCACTTCGCGCACCGCGGTTTCAGCGGCCTGCACCACCGCGCCCGTCGGGTCCTTGCTCTCGAAGAGGAAGGCCCGCGCGTCGCTCAGGCGGTACTGCACGGCGAACTTGATTTCGACGATGTTCTCGTCTTCGGTGAGCATGGCCGATTCGCGCAGGCCGGTGGCCTTGATGACCGAATCGCGGCCCACGTCGACCGAGCGGATCTGGCTCACATAGACCAGTTCATGGCGCTGGAACGGATACGGCAGGCGCCAGTTGAAACCGGCATTGGCCGTGGACTTGGGCACGCCGAACTGCGTGATCACCGCCTGTTGACCTTCCTGCACGATGAAGAAGCCGGTGCCGAGCCAGATCAGCACGACCACGCCGGCGATCAGGCCGATGCCGATGCCGGTGCTTTTCATGTCGGGCTGAAAACCGCCGCCACCACCCCCGTTGGTGCCGCCGTTGCCGTTGCCACCGACGCGCTTGCCACCCTTGCCGCCGAACAGGCTGCCGAGCTTCTTGTTGAAGTCACGCCACAGCTCGTCGAGATCGGGCGGGCCCTGGTTGCCGGAATTCTGGTTGCGCGGCGGCTGGTTGCGCGGCGGCTCGGAAGGACGCTCGTTGTCGGGGCGACTCTCCGGTCGATTTTCAGGTCGGTCCTTCTGGTCGGATGACTTGTTGTCGTCCCCGCGTCCCCAGCGAGGGTCGTTCAGATTGAACATGCCTCGGATTCGGCCGCCAAGGCCGGCCACGCCGGACCGCAACGTGGCCCGTGGAGTGATGTTCATGCGTTCAAGTCTCTCGGTTGTCATGGTCCAATTGTGCCCAATCGGGCATCGGCCTCAAGGAGTTCAGGGGAATGCTCGGCAGTAGGCTCGCTGGCCAGCCTGGCCATCTCGGCCAGCTGCGCGCGCAGGGCCGGCAGACCTTCGCCGGTTTTCGAACTGACGAAGATGCGCGGCACCTGCAAGGCATCGACTTCCATCGTGTCCTGCATCAGCAGCGGCATGTGGTCGGCGTCGAGTGCGTCGAGCTTGTTGAATACCAGCAACTGGGGCACGTCGGCCGCGCCGATTTCGCGCAGCACGTTTTGCACTTCGGCCATCTGCTCGGGGAAGCCGGGGTTGGCGGCGTCGACCACGTGCAGCAGCAGATCGGCATCGGCCGCTTCCTGCAGCGTGGCCCGGAACGCGTCGATCAGGCCGTGCGGCAGATCGCGGATGAAACCCACGGTGTCGGACAGCGACACCGAACGGCCGCCGCCTTCCTGGTTGCCCAGGTACAGCTGGCGGGTGGTGGTGTCGAGTGTGGCGAACAGCTGGTCGGCGGCATAGGCGCGGGCCTTGACCAGCGCGTTGAACAGCGTGGACTTGCCGGCGTTGGTGTAGCCCACCAGCGAAATCGTGAACGTGTCGCGCCGCGAGCGCTGGCGGCGCTGCGTGCTGCGCTGCTTGACCACCTTGGCCAGGCGCTCCTTGGTGCGCTTGATCGACTCGCCCAGCATGCGCCGGTCGAGCTCGATCTGCTTCTCGCCCGGGCCGCCGCGCATGCCGATACCGCCGCTCTGGCGTTCCAAGTGCGACCAGCGCCGCACCAGGCGGGTGGTGAGGTATTGCAGTCGCGCCAGCTCGACCTGCAGCTTGCCTTCATGGCTGCGGGCGCGCTGGGCAAAAATCGTGAGGATCAGCAGCGTGCGGTCGTTGACCGGCAGCTCAATGTGGCGCTCGAGGTTGCGCTGTTGGGCCGGGCTCAGGCTCTGGTCGAACAGCACTTCGGTGGCGCCATGCATCTGCGCCAGCAGCTTGATCTCGTCGGCCTTGCCGCTGCCAACGAAAAGCGCCGCGTCGGGTGCGCGGCGTTTGCAGCTGATGCGGGCCACGACGCGCATGCCCGCGGTCTGGGCCAGGAGGCCAAGCTCCTCGAGCTCGGGATCGTAATGGGGCAAGCCCAAATCGACGCCGACCAGGATGGCCAGCGCCGGCGAATTGTCGGGCGAATCGGACGAACTCAAATTAGCGTGGAGTCAGCGTTATTGTGGTTTTACGAGAGACCAAAAGCGCGAACGCCACTAAAGGGCGTTCGGCCAGGTGCGGAGATCACAGCCGTTTGATCAGCTGGTCGCCTCGGTCGCAGGGTCTTCAGCCGTTGAGAAATTAACCGCTCGGCCTGGGACAATGGTGGAGATGGCGTGTTTGTAAACCATCTGGGTCACGGTGTTGCGCAACAGCACAACGTATTGGTCAAAAGACTCAATCTGGCCTTGAAGCTTGATCCCGTTGACGAGGTAAATCGACACCGGTACGTGCTCGCGACGCAGGGTATTGAGAAATGGGTCTTGCAAGAGCTGCCCTTTATTGCTCACGATATTCTCCGTGTTGTGAAGTTGTTGAAGAAGAACAGACCTTACCACAGGGTAAGCAGGACTTGCGTCTGGCGCCCTAAACCCCTAGCAAATTTACTGAGACTTTGCCAGTGGCTTAGTGGTCTTTATCGGTAAAAGGATTGGTCGATGTCTTCATTTCGATACGCAGTGGCGTACCGATGAGGTTGAATTCCTTGCGGAAGCGCCCTTCGAGGAAACGCTTGTAGGCATCGGTCACGTGTTCCAGCGAATTGCCATGGATCACGATCACCGGCGGGTTCATGCCGCCCTGGTGGGCGTAACGCAGCTTGGGGCGGAACATGCCGGCCCGCTTCGGGCTCTGGAACTGCACGGCCTCGAGCAGCAGGCGGGTCAGCACCGGCGTCGACATCTTGCACACGGCCGCCTTGTGCGCCTGCAGGATCGACGCCCACAGCGGGCCGAGGCCCTGGCGCTTTTCGGCCGAGATGAAATGCATGGCGGCGAACTTCAGGAACGCCAGCCGGGTTTCGATGGAGCGCTGCACCAGCTCGCGCTGGTAGGCATCGACCGCATCCCACTTGTTGACAGCCACCACCACGGCGCGGCCGCTTTCCAGCAAGTAGCCGGCG
>JAQGMQ010000069.1 GCA_028292305.1 Rhodoferax sp. | reverse complement strand
TCGGCCCCAACTACGACGGCAGCGAAAAAGAGCCGCTGGTGCTGCCGACGCGTCTGCCCAATCTGCTGGTCAACGGCTCAGGCGGCATTGCCGTGGGCATGGCCACCAACATTCCGCCGCACAACCTGAACGAGGTGGTCGACGCCTGCCTGCACCTGCTGCGCAACCCCGAGGCCACCATCGACGACCTGATGGAGATCATCCCGGCGCCCGACTTCCCCACGGCCGGCATCATCTACGGCATCAACGGCGTGAAGGATGGCTACCGCACCGGCCGCGGCAAGGTCGTGATGCGCGCGCGCTGCCACTTCGAAGACATCGACAAGGGTCAGCGCCAGTCGATCATCGTCGACGAACTGCCCTACCAGGTCAACAAGAAGACGCTGCAGGAACGCATGGCCGAGTTGGTGCACGAGAAGAAGATCGAAGGCATCAGCCACATCCAGGACGAGTCCGACAAATCCGGCATGCGCCTGGTGATCGAGTTGAAGCGCGGCGAAGTGCCCGAGGTGGTGCTGAACAACCTCTACAAACAGACCCAGTTGCAGGACACCTTCGGCATGAACATGGTGGCCCTGATCAACGGCCAGCCCAAGCTCTGCAACCTGAAGGATCTGGTCGAGGTGTTCCTCGACCACCGCCGCGAAGTGGTCACGCGGCGCACGGTGTTCAACCTGCGCAAGGCCCGCGAACGCGGCCACGTGCTCGAGGGCCTGGCCGTGGCGCTGGCCAACATCGACGAGTTCATCCGCATCATCCGCGAGTCGCCCACGCCGCCGGTGGCCAAGGTCGAACTGATGAACCGCCCATGGGACAGCAAACTGGTGCGCGCGCTGCTGACGCGCACCCGGGCCGACGGCGGCATCGTCAATGCCGACGACTACCGCCCCGAGGGCCTGGAAAAAGAACTCGGCATGGGCGCCGAAGGCCTGTACCGGCTGTCTGAAACCCAGGCACAAGAAATTCTGCAGATGCGCCTGCAACGTCTGACCGGCCTCGAGCAGGACAAGATCGTTGCCGAATACAAGGAAGTCATGGCCGAGATCGAGGACCTGCTCGACATCCTGGCCAAGCCGGCGCGTGTCTCGGTCATCATCGGCGACGAGCTCACCGCCATCAAGACCGAATTCGGCCAGACCAAGCTCGGCGCGCGCCGCAGCCAGATCGAGCACAGCTCGTTCGACCTCTCCACCGAAGACCTGATCACGCCGACCGACATGGTCGTCACGCTGTCGCACAGCGGCTACATCAAGAGCCAGCCGCTGTCCGAATACCGCGCGCAAAAACGCGGCGGCCGCGGCAAGCAGGCCACTGCGACGAAGGAAGACGATTGGGTCGACCAGCTGTTCATCGCCAACACCCACGACTACCTGCTGTGCTTCTCGAACCGCGGCCGGCTTTACTGGCTCAAGGTGTGGGAAGCGCCGCAAGGCTCGCGCGGCTCGCGTGGCCGGCCCATCGTCAACATGTTCCCGCTGCAGGAAGGCGAGAAGATCAACGTCGTGCTGGCCCTGACCGGCCCCAAGCGCACCTTCCCGGCCGACCAGTACGTGTTCATGGCGACCAGCATGGGCACGGTCAAGAAGACGGCGCTCGACGAATTCAGCAACCCGCGCAAGGCCGGCATCATCGCCGTGGACCTCGATCCGGGCGACTTCCTCGTCGGCGCTGCGCTCACCGACGGCGAACACGACGTGATGCTGTTCAGCGACGGCGGCAAGGCCGTGCGCTTCGATGAAAACGACGTGCGTCCCATGGGCCGCAATGCCCGCGGCGTGCGCGGCATGATGCTCGAGGAACACCAGAGCGTGATCGCCATGCTGGTGGCCGAAGACGAACAGCAAAGCGTGCTCACCGCCACGTTGAACGGCTACGGCAAACGCACCAGCATCACCGAATACACGCGCCACGGCCGCGGCACCAAGGGCATGATCGCCATCCAGCAAAGCGAGCGCAACGGCAAGGTGGTTGCCGCCACGCTGGTGCATGCCGACGACGAGATCATGCTGATCACCGACAAGGGCGTGCTGGTGCGCACTCGCGTTGCCGAGATCCGCGAACTCGGCCGCGCCACGCAGGGCGTGACCCTGATCGGCCTGGACGAAGGCTCCAAGCTCAGCGGCCTGCAACGCATTGTGGAAAACGACGCGAATGTGGCCGCTGCCGAAGCCGAAGCCGAACTCGAAGGTGGCGTACCGCCAGCCGATGGCTCGGCCGCGACCGACGGCCCAGATGCCGCGGACACCGACGCAAAGCCTGACACGCCGGACGCACCGGACGCCTGATCGCAGCACTTCGCTTCCGACCCAACCGCCGCTGACGCACGAGCCTGTGCGCCAGCCGCACTTTTTTCAGTGTGGATTCAGATGAACCGACCGTACAACTTTTCCGCCGGCCCCGCGGCCATTCCCGAAGAAGTGCTGCAGAAGGCCGCCAGCGAAATGCTCGACTGGCATGGCAGCGGCATGAGCGTCATGGAGATGAGCCACCGCGGCAAGGAATTCATTTCCATCTACGAAGAAGCCGAGGCCACCATCCGCGAACTGCTGGCGGTGCCGGCGTCGTTCAGGATACTGTTCATGCAGGGCGGCGGCCTGGCCGAAAACGCCATCGTGCCGCTGAACCTGTCGCGCGGCGGCACGGCCAACTTCGTCGTCACCGGCAGCTGGAGCCAGAAGTCGCAGAAGGAAGCGCAAAAGTACTGCAAGGTGCACATCGCCGCCACCAACGCCACGCCGGCCAGCCACACCACGTTGCCCGACGCCGCGGGCTGGTCGCTCGACCCTGCCGCCAGTTACACCCACATCTGCACCAACGAGACCATCGACGGCATCGAATTTCAAACGCTGCCCGACCTCAAGGCCCTGGGCAGCGACGCGCCACTGGTCATCGATTTTTCATCACACGTGGCCTCGCGCCCGGTGGACTGGAGCCGCGTGGGCGTGGCCTTCGGCGGCGCACAGAAGAACCTCGGCCCGGCCGGGCTGACCATGGTCGTCGTGCGCGAAGACCTGCTGGGCCATGCGCTGGCCGTGTGTCCGAGTGCGTTCAACTACAAGACCGTGGCCGACAACGATTCGATGTTCAACACGCCGCCAACCTATGCCATCTACATCGCCGGCCTGACCTTCCAGTGGCTCAAGCGCCAGAGCGAAGGCGGCCTCTCGGGCATCGCCGCCATGGAGCACCGCAACATCGCCAAGGCCAGTCTGCTGTACGGCGCCATCGACGGCTCAGAGCTGTACTACAACAAGGTCGACGCCAACTGCCGCTCGCGCATGAACATCCCTTTCTTCCTGCGCGATGAAAGCCGCAACGACGCCTTCCTGGCGGGTGCAAAAGCCCGCGGGCTCTTGCAACTGAAGGGCCACAAATCGGTGGGCGGCATGCGCGCCAGCATCTACAACGCCATGCCGCTGGCCGGCGTGCAGACGCTGGTGGACTACATGCGAGAATTTGAGACGAAACAAGCCTGAGCCCTATCCGCACCCATGTCCGCACCAAACACCCCGATTGACCCTTCCCATTCCGCGAGCCCTGTGTCGCTGGGCGACCTGCGTGTGCAGATCGACGGCATCGACCAGGAGCTGCTGTCGCTGCTGAACCGGCGCGCCCATGTGGCCGAGCAGGTCGGCGAAGTGAAGAAGCGCGAAGGCACGCCCTTCTTCCGCCCGGACCGGGTGGCCCAGGTCATCGAAAAAATCCAGCAACGCAACGAAGGCCCGCTGAAGGACCAGCACGTGGCCAACATCTGGCGCGAGATCATGTCGGCCTGCCTGGCACTGGAAGCGCCGCAGCGCGTGGCGGTGCTCGGCCCGGCCGGCACCTTCACCGAACAGGCGGCAATGGAATATTTCGGCAACGCGGTCGAGATGGTGTACTGCGCCAGCTTCGACGAAGTGTTTCACGCCACGGCCGCGGGCACGGCGCAATACGGTGTTGTCGGGGTCGAGAATTCGACCGAAGGCGTGGTCGCGCGCACACTCGATCTGTTCCTGCATTCGCCGGTGCACGTGGTCGGCGAGGTCAGCCTGCTGATCCGCCACAACCTGCTGCGCCTGAGCGATTCGCTCGATGGCGTCGAAGTCGTGCTGGCCCACCCCCAGGCGCTGGCGCAGTGCCAGACCTGGCTCAGCCGCCACCTGCCGAACGCCGAGCGCCGCGCCGTCTCGAGCAATGCCGAAGGCGCGCGCCTGGCCACCACCAACCCGGCCTGGGCGGGCCTTGCCAGTGAACATGCCGCCGCCCAGTTCAACCTGCACATCGCCGCCCACGCGGTGCAGGACGAAGCCTATAACCGTACGCGTTTCGCCGTGATCTGCCTGCCGCAGACGCTGGCGGCGCCGCCGGCCACCGGCAAGGACTGCACCAGCCTGGTCGTCTCGGTACCGAACCGACCCGGCGCCATGCACGACCTGCTGATCCCGCTGAAGACCCATGGCGTGTCGATGACGCGCTTCGAGTCGCGCCCCGCGCGCAACGGCCAGTGGGACTACTTCTTCTACATCGACCTGGACGGCCACCCGAGCCAGCCGCATGTGGCCAAGGCGCTCGAAGAGCTGAGCCAGATCTGCGCTTTCTACAAAGTGCTCGGCACCTATCCTGTCAGCTCCTGATGTGGCCCCCACGCTTGCCGCTGCGCAAACTGCGCTGCCCCCCGAAGGGGGCTTCCGCGCCTCGGGGCGGCCCAGCGGCGCTCCCACCGGAAATCCCCAATGTTTGAACAACTAGGCCTGATCGGCTGCGGCCTGATGGGTGGCTCATTCGCGCTGGCTCTGAAACGCGCCGGGCTGGTGAAGCGCGTCGTGGGCTACAGCAAGTCGCCTTCCACCACCGCGCAAGCCCGCCAGCTCGGCGTGATCGACGTCGAAGCCCCCTCTGCACTGCTGGCCGTGGCCGGTGCCGACATCGTGCTGCTGGCGGTGCCCGTATCCGCCACCGAAGCCACCTTCAAGTCGATCAAGCACCTGATCACGCCGCAGACCCTGGTGATGGACGTCGGCTCGACCAAGCGCGACGTGGTGGACGCCGCACGCCGCGCCCTGCGCGAGCAGGTGGGCTCGTTCGTGCCCGCGCACCCGA
>JAQGMQ010000068.1 GCA_028292305.1 Rhodoferax sp. | reverse complement strand
GCACCAGGTAGAACACGAAAGCCAGGCGAGGCACGTCGACCAGGCTGTCGAACAGGCCGACCACGACGAAGCCGACCAGCCCGCCCGCAATCGCCGGGCCGAGCGGATGGTCGCGTGCCGTGCCCAGCACCACGCGCCACAGCGCCGCCAGGCCCATCAGCGTGAACAGGGCCAGGCCCACCGCGCCCTGGTCGAACAACACATTCATCAGCACGCTCTTGATGTGCCAGGGCATATGGTTGCGGTCGCTCGAGAAGAACCAGCGCTGCATGCCTTGCGAGAAATCGCCGTTGTCCAGCAGCGGCTGGCCCTGCGCCCCGATCAGCTGGATCTTGTCGATGTCGACCACGCCCTGCGGGGTGTCGGTGGCGATCGAAAAGCTCACCAGCTTGGGCGCGTACCAGGGGCCGTCGCCGATGTCCTTGCCGGTCAGCATGACCTTGACCGTCTGCCAGTCGCCGGCGGTGCCGGTGATGGTTGCCGCGCCGGGCTTGGGCACGGCGTCGGGTGTCGGGGCCGCTGCGGACGCGGCCGGTTTGCCCTGCAAGGTGGCGCCGCCGGTGAGGCAGCCGGCGTTGTAGAGCAGGTGCTTCTCGCAGATTTCCAGATGCAGGTTGACCGGGTGCGTGGCCCGGGCCATCAGCTCCACCCGCACCGGGCCTTGCGGCGCGCGCATGCGCTGCGACACGCGCAGCAATTCGCCCCAGCCCATGTAGCGCTGCTTGCCGCCGCCCAGCGTCAGGAAGGTGTTGCCGGCTTCTTCCTTCAGGCGGTAGTCGCCCGGGTGTTCCACCGACGAGCCGGCGAAGAAGAAGCTGGCCGGGTAGCGGCCCATGCCCTTGCCCAGCGCCTGGTCGGCCGGCGTGGTGAGCATGCCCCAGCCTTCGCGCCAGTGGTTGATGCGGCCGTCCAGATCGCTTTCGCTGGTGGAGAAGCGGCCGCTCATGTAGTCGCCGCCGGTGAACACACCCAGCGTGCCGCCCACCAGCACCATGGCCGCCAGCGCGGTGGCCTGCCAGCGGTGGCTGTCGGGCCAGAGCGGCCGCGGCGCGGCGCCACCGGCGACGGCCACCGCGAAGAACACCGCGGCGGCCATACCCATCGCTGCCATCGCGCCGCTTACTGCGCCCCAGTGGTCGGCCACCAGCACGGCACTGGTCAGCACGGCCAGGTAGCCCGCCAGTGCCAGTTGCGCCGGCAGGCCGGCATGGTTGCGGCGCCGACCGCCGCCCGTTGGCTGCGGGCTGTTCATGCCCAGGAACAACATGGCGACACAGAACACGAACGCCAGCGCATAGGCGAAATACGCGCCCTTGGGCAGCAGCGCGGCCACGCCCCAGGCCGCGGCCGACAGCAGCAGGCCGGCCAGCCCGCCCAGCACCCAGTCGACCGCCCGGAAGTTGCGCAGCGTGTGGGCCAGCGGCAGTGCCACGAACATGGCGCCCAGCAGCGCCAGCAGGCCGCGGTAGCCGCTGGTGGGAAACACCCACCAGATCGCCGCCGAGAAGATGGCCACCAGCACGATGCCAGGCAGCAGACCCCGGCCGCCGGGCCGGGCGGCCGTGAGCGCCGGGCTGCCGGACAGGCTGTTCACCCAGGCCGCCTCTCGGGCCTGGCGCCGCGCGCTCAGCAGGCAGCAGGCCACGGTGACCACCACGGCGACCGGCACCGCCAGGTAGACCCCGCGCGAAAAGGTGGTCAGGCAGGCATAAGCCGCCAACGCCAGGCAGGCCACGGCCGTGCCCCAGCGCGGCGTGCTGCGCGCAAAGAAAAGTTCGCGCACGGCGAACGGCACGCACAGTGTCAGGAAGCCGTCGAGTGCGGCGCCGCCCACGTGCATTTCCCAGAACAAGCCGGTGGTGCGGTAGTCGCACGAGAAGTTGAACAGGCCGGTGAAAGCCGCGCGCTCCCACAAGGTGGTCAGCGCCGCCGCGGCCAGGCCCGTCGACAAGCCGGTGGCCAGCCAGGTCGACGCCTGCGCGCCACGCCGCGCCGCCGCGCCCCACCACAGCGGCAGCACCAGCAAGGCCATAAAGAAGCACTTGGCCAGGCGCACGCTGTTCATCGGCTCGTGGTAGCCCTGGTACCAGCCGAAGGCAAAACCGCCCGCGTCCTCGAAGCCACGCACCATCGCCACCAGCGTCGACCCGGCAAACAGCAGCACCAGCAGCAACGAGCCCGGCGAAATCAGGTGCACACGTTTGCCCTTGGGCGCCACCGGTACGCCAGGCAGGGCCGAGCGCGCATAACCGCCGACCGCAGCCGCCAGCACCAGCAGGTCGAGTTCCTCGAACGTGATCCAGCCGGTCCACGGTGCGAAGCCGATCAGCGGCAGCAGCGCGGGTACGACCAACAACCAGCTGTCGGGCCAGCGCAGGAAGAATGCGCAGGCCGCGGCGAACACCAGCACGGCGGCCATCGGCGCCACCGGGTAGTGCAGCGCCATGAACGCACCCGCGCCCGCGCACAGCAGCGCGAGCATGGCCACGTGCAGCCTGAAGCCGGTGGTCTGCCGCCGTGTGGCAGCGGCGGCCGGAATGGTGTGTGTGGTGTTCATCGGCGGCGCGGCTTTCTCGGAGTCCTGGAGGGGAGGGCGATGCGGATGCCACTGTACCGCGCTCCGGGCCGGAACCGCGCCTGTATTGATGAGCGGCCGGCGCTTTCAATTCACCCGGCTCTGCAGCTTTCGGGTGCAACTGCTATAACCGACCGGGCCATTTCGCAAGCTGTTCCACACCCCTTTTCCAAATCCCATGAGCGCCTTGTTCACCCCCTATGTCCTTGGCCAGATGGCCTTGCGCAACCGCATCGCCATCGCCCCGATGTGCCAGTATTCGGCCGTGGAGGGCAGCGCCACCGACTGGCACATGATCCACCTCGGCCACCTGGCGCTTTCCGGGGCGGCGTTGTTGACCATCGAGGCCACCGCGGTGGAGGCCATCGGCCGCATCACACCCGACGATCTGGGGCTGTACAACGACGACAACCAGGCCGCGCTGGCCCGGGTGCTGGCCGCGGTGCGCAAGTATTCACACATCAAGGTGGCGGTGCAGCTGGCGCATGCGGGCCGAAAAGCTTCAAGCCATGTG
>JAQGMQ010000066.1 GCA_028292305.1 Rhodoferax sp. | reverse complement strand
TTTGCGCTGCCCACCACGACCGTGCCGTTGCTGTCCCTTCTGAACCGCAGCTGGTGCCCCACACTCTGCGTGACCGGTGCCGATTGCTTCCCCGAGCTGAAGATCGCCGGCAACGTGCTGCGGCCCTACACCGCGTTCAAGCTGTCGCTGCGCCTGCCGCCGCTGGTCGACGCGCCCGAGGCCGTGGCCAGGCTCAAGGCTCTGCTCGAAGACAACGCGCCCTACCAGGCCAAGGTGACCTTCCACGCCGAAGGCGCGGCCACCGGCTGGAACGCGCCCAGCACGGCGCCGTGGTTCGAGCAGGCATTGAACGAAGCCTCCACCGCGCATTTCGGCGCGCCCTGCGGCTACATCGGCCAGGGTGGCACGATCCCGTTGATGAACATGTTGTCGAAGGGCTTCCCGAAGGCGCAGATGATGGTCTGCGGCGTGCTCGGCCCGAAGAGCAACGCGCATGGCCCGAACGAGTTCCTGCACGTGCCTTACGCCAAGAAGCTCACCGCTGCCGTGGCGCATGTGGTCTCGCGCTTCGGCCAGGGCAGCGCCACCGCGGCTTGAACGCGCCTGTGCTTCTGCCGTTTATGCCGACGGGCGCTGCCGGCCCGTGAAACCTGAATCGACGCTCTCCACCTTCACTGCCGGCGATGGCGAAAACCTCGCCGTGCAGGATTGGCCCCTCGCCGATGACGTGCGCCTGCGCGGGGTGGTGGTACTGGTGCATGGCCTGGGCGAACACGCGGCGCGTTACGACCACGTGGCGCAGCGGCTCAACGCCTGGGGCTTTGCGGTGCGCGGCTACGACCAATATGGCCATGGCGAATCGGGCGGATCGCGCGGGCGCCTGCCCAGCGACGACCGGCTGATCGACGACCTCGACGACGTGGTGCAGAGCACCCGCGCGCGGATGGTGCGCAACATGCCGCTGATCGTGCTGGGGCACAGCCTGGGGGCGCTGGTGGCGGCGCGCTTCGTGGCGCTGGCGCGGCGGCCGGTGGATGGCCTGGTGCTGTCGTCGCCCGGGCTGGAGCATGTGCTCAACACCGTGCAACGCATCGCCCTGGCCACGGTGCCCACCATCGCCCCGCACTTGCGCCTGCACAACGGGCTCGACCCGGCGCTGCTGTCGCATGACCCGGCGGTGGTGCAGGCCTACCGTGCCGACCGTTACTGCCATGACCGCATGTCGGTGCGCATGGCGCGTTTCATCGCCGACAGCGGGCCTTATGTGCTGGCGCGCGCGGCGGTCTGGGCCGTGCCGACGCTGCTGCTCTATGCCGGCAGCGACAAGCTCGTGCCACCCGCCGGTAGCCGCGCGTTTTCGGCTGCGGCACCGCCCGACGTGGTGCGCACCCACTGCTTCGACGACCTCTACCACGACCTCTTCAATGAGCTCGACAACGAGCCGGTGTTCGAAGCGCTGCGCGACTGGCTCGACCAGCGCTTTCCCGACGATGCGGCGTAGCCAGCGCTAGCCCAGGCCCGCGCGGGCTGGCAAACATGCGCCGGCGCGTCACAATGCCAGCATGAATGCCCAAGCCCCCAACCCCCTGCTGGTCGCCGACCGCGCGACCGACCATGTTCAAGGACCGTTCGATGCCCGGGTCACCCTGGTGGAGTACGGAGATTTCGAATGCCCGTCCTGCGGGCAGGCGCACGCTGCGGTGAAGATCTTGCGCGAACATTTCGCGTCACGCGTGCAGTTCGTGTTTCGGCACTTCCCGTTGCGCGAGGTGCACCCGCAAGCCGAGCTGGCCGCCGAAGCCGCCGAGGCGGCCGGAGCCCAAGGCCAGTTCTGGGCCATGCACGACCTGCTGTTCGAGCACCAGCGGCACCTGGACGAAGCCCACCTGGTGGGCCATGCCCGCGAACTGGGGCTGGACGTGGTGCGGTTTGAAAACGAATTGCGCGACCACGTCTATCTGCAGCGTGTGCAGGAGCAGATGGCGGTGGCGACCCAGCTCCGGGTGCGTGCCACGCCTACGTTCTACGTGAACGGCCACTTCGTCGATGTGTCGATGGGCCTCGCCCACTTGCGGCAATCGGTGGAAGACGCGTTGGCCCGAAGCTGAGGGAGGCTGGCTGCAGGTGCTGCCGCGCTGGCTTACTTCTGCTCGAGCAGGCCGCCCAGCATGCCGAACAGGTCGCCGTGGTTGCCCAGGCCTTCGGCAGGCGCCTGGCCCTGCGGCGTGAGCTTGTCGACCAGGCCCGGCAACACGTGCGACAGCTGACTGGCAGCTTCGTCCGGCTGCACGCCCAGCTTGGCGGCGATGTCGGACAAGGTGTCGGAACCCAGCACCTGGCCCAGCTGGTCGCCCGAGATCGGCTGGTTGTGGCCTCCGCCTACCCACGAGCCGATCACGTCGCCCATGCCGGCCTGCTCGAACTTGGCCATCAGGCCGCCCAGGCCGCCCTGTGCGCTGCCGTTGGCAAGCATCGAGGTCACGACCTGGATCAGCTGTGGATTGCTGGCGAGCACGCCGATGAGGCTGCCCAGCCCGCCGCCAAGCCCGCCCGCGCCGGATGGTTGTTGTCCAGGCGTTTGCTGGCCGTTGTTCAGGACGGCGCCTAGTACGGAGTCGAGTAAACCCATGGTGTTTCCTTGAAGTGACGAACGGGTGGCACAGGCTGTGCCGCTGGTGTCCGCGAGCGTATTCTCCGCTGGCTGCGGACGCAAGCGGTCAATGGGTGTTAACGCGCGTTACCGGACGCAAGCAGCGGTCGGCGTTGGCGTCGCGCCAGCCAGACGAGTCCGCATCCGGTGAACGCAACCGGCAGTAACGAGCCGATGTTGAGCCAGGTCCAGCCCTGGGTTGTGACCAGCACACCCGACGAAAAAGAACTCAGCGCCAGCGTGGCGAACACCAGGAAGTTCAGCGCGGCCTGCACTTTGTCGCGTTCTTCCGGCGCATAGGTTTGCATCGACAACGTCGTGCTGCCGGTGAACAGAAAGTTCCAGCCCAGGCCCAGCAAGAACAGCGCGATGCCGAAGTGCCGCAGTTCGATGCCCGACAGAGCCACCACGATGCAGGCGAGGTTCAGCAGCACGCCCACACCCATCACCGGCAGCGTGCCGAAACGCTTGATCAGGTGGCCAGTAAAGAACCCCGGCGCGAACATGCCGATCACGTGCCATTCCAGCACCAGCGCCGCATCGGAAAACGGCAGGCCACACTGCTGCATGGCGATCGGCGTGGAGGCCATCAACAGGTTCATCACGCCGTAGCCGAGCGCGCCCGCACCCGCGGCCACGATGAACACCGGCTGCCGCACGATCACCCACAGGGGACGGCCGCCACCGGCGGTTGTTTTCAAGGGCGTCGGCGGGAAGGTGATGCAGGCCAGCACCGCCATCGACAGCAGCGCCACGCCCGCCAGGGCGATGTAGGCCGCGGCAAAGGGTTGGGCCAGCAGGTTGCGTGTGGCGGCGGCCAGGTTGGGCCCGGCCACCGCGCCGATCAACCCGCCGGCCATCACCAGCGACACCGCTTTCTCGCGCCAGGCCGGCGCGGCCAGCTCGCCCGCTGCAAAGCGGTACAGCGAGCCGTTGGCACTGTAGTAGCCGGCGATCAACGTGGCCAGGCACAGCAGCCAGAAGTTGGCGCTGAAGACGGCAAACGCACACAGCAAGGCCGAACCCATCGCCACCAGCAGCCCCAGCTGGAACGAGGCCTTGCGGCCGAAGCGCGCCTGCGTCTTTGCCACCAGCCCGGTGCTGAGTGCGGCGCCCACCACATAACCCATCACCGGCAAGGTGGCCATCCAGCCCAGCGGCGCCAGGCTCAGCCCGACCAACCCGTTGATGGCGATGAAGGTGACGTTGTTGGTAAGGAAAAGGCCCTGGCAAACGGCCAGCAGCCAGAGGTTGCGGTTCATGCGGCAATTTTGGGTGTGGGCTGGTGGCCCGGTGCCACGGCGCGCATCGGTGTTCGCCTTCAGCAAAGCAGCCGCGCCAGCGCCGCCAGCGGTGCCGTCTCGGCGCGCAGGGTGCGCGGGCCGAGCGTCACCGGCGCAAAGCCGCAGGCGATGGCCGCGTCTTCCTCGGCGGGACTCAGGCCGCCCTCGGGGCCGCTCAGAAAGCTGATGGCGGCATCGGCTTCGAACGCGGCCAGGCGCTGGCTCGGTGCGCGCAGCGACAGCAGGCCACGCACGGCGCCGACGCTGCCGTTGTTGGCATCGGCGGGCGGCAGGCCACGCAGCCATTCGGCCAGGGTTTTGACTTCGAAGACCTCGGGCACGTGGTTGCGGCCCGACTGCTCACAGGCGGCCACGGCCACGCCGCGCCAGTGGGCAATCTTTTTTTCCGCACGCTCGCCGGCAAGCCGCAACACGCTGCGCTCGGTAATCAACGGCTGGAGACTTGCCATGCCCAGCTCGGTGGCCTTTTCGACCAGCCAGTCCATGCGGTCATTGGCGGGCATGCCGACGGCCAGATGCACCGGCCGCAGCGGCGGCAGCGGGTCGGCTTCATGCGCCAGGATGCGCACCTGGACGAGGCTGCGGCCCATCTCTTCGATGGTGGCTTCGAAGCTGCCCGCCTGGCCGCCTGCCAGGCCGCCGTTGAACAGCGTGATGGTCTGGCCGGGCTGCATGCGCAGCACCTGCACATGGCGTGCCGGGCCGGGCGGAAGATCGATCAGGTCGCCCGCGGCCAGTGGCGCGGGGCAGTAGAAACGGGGCATGGAATGGCGGAGAGGCTGGGCGTCACATCCGGCCGTAGGCAAAGCCGGTGACCGGCGTCGTGCCTTCGATCTCGTCGATCAGGCGCATCAACGGGCGGAGTTCGTTGTAGCGGCCGGTCGCGGCGCGGATGTAAGCGATGAAACGCGGCGTGTCGGCCAGGTATTTGGGTTTGCCGTCGCGCAGCGTAAGCCGCGCGAAGATGCCGGCGATCTTCAAATGGCGCTGCAGGCCCATCCATTCCACGCCACGGTAGAACTCGCCGAAGTCGTCGCCCACCGGCAGGCCCGCCTTGCGCGCGCGTTGCCAGTAGCGGATGGTGATGTCGAGCACGAAGTCCTCGTCCCAACTCAGGAACGCATCGCGCATCAGGCTGGCGATGTCGTAGGTGACGGGGCCGTAGACGGCGTCCTGGAAGTCGAGCACGCCTGGGGCCTGGCCAGCAGAATGCATGAGGTTCCGCGGCATGAAATCGCGGTGCACGTAGACCTGGGGCATGGCCAGGTTGACGGCCACGATCTTGTCGAACGCCGCATCGAGCGTGGCCCGCGCGGCGCCCTCGAGCACCACGCCGCGGTGTTTCGCCAGGTACCAGTCTGGAAACAGCGCCAGCTCGCGCCGCAGCAAGGCTTCGTCGTAGGGCGGCAGCACCCCGGGTTTCGAGGCCAGCTGCCAGCGGATCAGGGTGTCGACCGCGTCCATGTACATCGCGAAGTTGGCCTGCGGCACGGCGGCGTCGATGCAATCAATCATGGTCTTTGCGCCGAGGTCGCTGAGCAGCATGAAGCCCTGGGACTCGTCCCAGGCCAGCACCTCGGGCACGCGCAGGCCGGCGTCGGCCATCAGGCGGGCGATGCGCACGAAGGGCTCGCTGTTTTCCTTGTCGGGCGGGGCGTCCATGACGATCAAGCTCAGCGGCGCAGCCGGGGTGCCGGGGTTGCTGTCGATACGGAAGTAACGGCGAAAACTCGCATCGGCCGAGGCGCTGCGCAGGCTGTCGACACGCAACTGATGAGCCAGCGCCACACGGGCCAGCCAGGCTTCGAAAGCCCGCTCGCGGGTGTGATCGGCCCACGCGATCGGGCTGTCGGCAGGGGGCGAATGCGGGGTCGGTGGAGAAGAAATAGGGCTCATGGATAATCCATTCTACAAATGCGGTCCTCCACCGTGCCGTGCAGCCCGCGGGCCTTGGGGATTCGCCCCCTGTGCAAGCCCTGCTGTGCCATCTCGATGGACTGCCCGAACCGATTGAATCCTTCGCTCGACCTGACCGATGCCCGTCCCGATGCCTGACCGTCTGCGCCTTGAGCGTGGCCCGAGCCGTTTCGGCCGTGGCCGTTTTGTTCCCACACCCGTTGCGTTGGTCGCGGCGGTTTGCTGCGCATGGTGGCCCGCCGTGGGCCTGCACGCGCAGACCGAAGAGCCGTTGGTCCTGAAGACCACGCCGAGGCTGCAGGAGCAGGTGTCGCAGGTGATGCGCAGCCAGGCGCCGACCTTCTTCACCGGCGACAACACCAGCGGCCGCCCCGACCTCGACATGGTGGTCGAAGGCCATGCGCAAATGCGCAAGGGCGACCTGGTGATCCGCGCCGACCGCATGGAGTACTACCAGCCGGACGACCTGGCCAAGGCGCGCGGCAACGTGTACATCAACCAGGGCGGCAACATCTACGAGGGCGACACGCTCGAGCTGAAGGTCGAATCCTTCGAAGGCTTCTTCCAGAACCCGAAGTACCAGTTCCTGGCGAACGGCGCCTATGGCCAGGCCGACCGGGCCGACTTCATCGACGACAAGCGCATGGTGATGCGCAACGCCACCTACACCACCTGCCGCCGCGAGGGCGGCCCGAGCTGGATGCCGGCCTGGATCCTGCGCGCCACCACGCTGCGGCTGGACAACGACGAAGAAGTCGGCGTGGCCGAGGGCGGCGTGCTGCGCTTCCAGGACGTGCCGATTCTGGCGTTTCCGGCGATCAGCTTCCCGCTGTCGGCCAAGCGCAAGTCGGGCTTTCTGCCGCCGACCATCGGG
>JAQGMQ010000062.1 GCA_028292305.1 Rhodoferax sp. | reverse complement strand
GATCGCGCCCGAGCACACCGAGCAGGGCCCGCTGACCAAGATGATGAAGCCGGGCATCGGCAGCTATGACAAGTTCAAGCAGATGTTCGAGAAGTACACGCTCGAAGCCGGCAAAAAACAGTTTTTGATTCCGTACTTCATCGCGGCCCACCCGGGCACCAGCGACGAAGACATGATGAACCTGGCCATCTGGCTCAAGAAGAACGGTTTCCGCGCCGACCAGGTGCAGACCTTCTACCCGAGCCCCATGGCCACGGCGACGACGATGTACCACACCAACCGCAACCCGCTGCGCAAGATCACGCGCACCAGCGAGACGGTCGACATCGTGCGCGGCGACCGCCGTCGGCGGCTGCACAAGGCCTTTCTGCGCTACCACGACGCCAACAACTGGCCGCTGCTGCGCGAGGCGCTGAAGGCCATGGGCCGGGCCGATCTGATCGGCAACGGCAAGCACCACCTGATCCCCACCTACCAGCCGATGACCGACGGCAGCTACACCAGCGCGCGCAAGAAGAACTCGAGCGGTTCGGCCGCATCGGCCGAGAAGGTGAAAGCCACGTTGCCGAATTCGCCGGTCAAGGGCCGCCTGCTGACGCAACACATCGGCTTGCCGCCGCGCGCCGGTCTGGGCGTGCGCAAGCCGCTGCGCAAGGGCTGAGCCGCCTAGCCCAAAGCCGGCAGGCTGCTGGTGTAGGGCAGCACGAAAGGCCGCGGCCGGGCCAGCGCATAACCTTGCGCGTAGTCCACTTTCATCTGGCGCAGCGCCTCCACGATGTCCGCGCTTTCGGCGAATTCGGCGATGGTCTGTTTGCCCATCACATGGCCGATGTGGTTGATCATCTCCACCATCGCGCGGTTGGTCGGGTCGGCCAGCATGTCGCGCACGAAGCCGCCGTCGATCTTCAGATAGTCCACCGGCAGGTGCTTGAGGTAGGTGAACGACGACATGCCCGACCCGAAATCGTCGAGCGAAAACCGGCAACCCAACTGCTTCAATTCCTTGATGAAGCGGATCGCACTCGGCAGGTGGGCGATGGCGCTGGTCTCGGTGATCTCGAAACAGATGCTCTGCGGCGCCACGCCGTGCCGCACGAACTCTCCGCGCAGGAAGTCCAGCAGGCTTTCATCGCCCAGGCTGGTGCCCGAGAGGTTGATGGCGCAGGTGTTGATCGGCCGCATGCCGGGGTGCTCGTGTTGCCGCGCCAGCGTGCTGAACGCCCGCTGCACCACCCAGCGGTCGATGGCGCGCATCAGCCCATAACGCTCCGCGGCCGGGATGAACAGGCCCGGCGCCACCAGCTCTCCGTTTTCGTCCTGCAGCCGCAGCAGCAGCTCCACGTGCAGGTCCGCCGCGTCGCCCGGGTGCAGCGGCGCCACATCCTGGGCGTACAGGCAGAAGCGGTCCTGCTCCAGCGCCAGGCGCAGCCGCTGCAGCCAGTCCATCTCGCCCACCTGGCGCGACAACACGGCGTCCTCGGGCTGGTAGATGTAGACCTTGTTGCGGCCGGTTTCCTTGGCGCGGTAACAGGCCATGTCGGCCACACGCAGCACCTCGTGCAGGGTGTCGAGGCCGGGTGTCAACTGCACCAGGCCGATGCTCAGGCCGGTGCCGAGAATGCGGTTGCCCCAGGCCATCTGCAGGCCCTGGGCCGACTGGCGCAAGCCCTCGGCGATGCGTGCGGCCGGGGCCGGCGGGCAGTCTTCCAGCAGGATGCCGAACTCGTCGCCACCCAGCCGCGCCAGCGTGTCGCCGTCGCGCAGGCCGTTGTGCAGCATGCGGCACACCTGGCGCAGCATCTCGTCGCCGGCCTGGTGGCCGCAGGTGTCGTTGACGATCTTGAACTGGTCCAGGTCGACATAGAGCAGGGCGCCTTCGCGCATGGCGTGGCGCGGCTTGCTGAGCACCAGCTCCAGGCGGCGTTCGAATTCACGCCGGTTCACGAGGCCGGTCAGCGCGTCGTGGCTGGCCTGCCACGACAGCTGCTGCACGTAGTGCTGTTCGCGCGTCACGTCGTGCAGCACCAGCACCGCCCCGGTCAGCTGGCCTTGGTCGTGAATCGGCGAACCGACCAGCTTGACCGGCACCACCGACTGGTCGGGCCGCACCAGGCGCTGGGTGCTTTCTTCGGGCAACTGCGGCCCGCCGGCCAGGAGCCGCTCGAGCAGGCCCGGACCGCCGGCATGGGCCTCGTCGGGCGTCTCCAGTACCAGAATGTCCTGCAGCCGTCGTCCGCTGGCCTGCAGGGTCGACCATGCCATCAGTATTTCGGCGGCGGGGTTCATGTACAGGACCCGGCCCTGCGCGTCGGTGGTGACCACGCCGTCGGCAATGGCGGTGAGCGTGGTGTGGGCGCGTTCGCGTTCGGCGCCCAGCACGTTTTCGACCCGCTGCCGCGCGGCCAGCAGCTTCCGCGTATGCAGCACCGACAACAGAATGAGCACCGCCGCCGTGCCGATGTTCAGCCACAGCAGCAGCCGCACGATGAAGCGCGAGCCCTCGCCCAGGGCTTCGCTGAAAGCCGTGGCGGCCGGCGTCACGGCCAGGTTGATGCCCTGGATCTGCATGCGCCACTGCGCCACCGTGGCGGCATCCACCGGCCCGGCATTGCGGCGCGCCTGGATGTCTTGCGACAGCGCCTTCAACAGGCGCATGTAGTCGTCGCCCACGGCCCACCAGCCGACCGGCTTCTGCACGATGTCGAAAGCGCGGAAGTTGCTGAACAGCCAGATCAGGCTGCCGATGTCGTCGGGGTGGTTGCGCCCGCGCCTAAAGCCGTCTTGCGCGCGGGCCAGGTCGCGCGGCGAGTGGTCGAGCGCCATGCGGCTTTCGTGGTCGCCGGCGGGTATGTCCAGCGCGGCTTCGAACAATTGGTACTGCGCCGGATCGCCGGTGGTGGCGTACAGCTCAAGGCAGTAGATCGCGTCCTTCTGGCCCTTGCTCCACTCGCTTTCGCCGGCCACGAAGGCGCGCACGGCCGACAAGGTGTAGATGCTGCCACCGGCCAGCAGCGCCTGCAGCAGCACCATGCCGATGAACGGCCAGGTCAGCCTGAGCGTCAACGGGACATGGCCACTCTGGGGCTGTTTGGCGTTGTGCATCGGCTTGGCTGAGTGGCGGGTTTGACTGCGTCCGGCCCCGTTACCGGACGTCGTTTCCCGGTCTGGCCATGCGCGGCGCGCAGGGCCTGGACCGCGACGTGACGCGGGCACGGTGGCCCTTGCCGATTTGTAGTCGGGCCGCGTCTAATGGGCCAAGGATTGCGAACATGTATTGCACTATAAACGTACGTCACATTTCGTGACAAGTTTTGAAGTGTGCTTTTTTACCTGTTGCGCACCGGGCTTTGTATGAGGACATGTGCGGTTGACTTTCCCATGGTTGTGAGCGGGATGTCGCGTGATCTTGCCAGCCGGTCCAGGGCTGCACAAGTCTGCGTCGCCAGAAAACGAGCCACGGCGGCATGCGTGTCTGCCTGGGTCATGGTGGCCTCGCCGTTCCAGGCCACGCCCGCCGCAATGCACAGCGCCTGCGCAAAATGCGGCTCCAGCGCGGCCACGGCCACCCGGCCGTTCTTGCAGGAGTAGACGGCATAACCGGCGTGGCCGCCGCCCACCACCGCTCCCGATGCCGTCAGCCCCCAGCCGCGGGGCAGCGCCAGGGTGGCCGCCGCGTCCGACAGCGCGATTTCCAGGTACACGCCCCGCCCCGCGCCGCGGCCTGTCCCACCCCGCAACAGCGCCGCCTGCAGCACGGCCTCGGTGGCCTGCAGCGCGCCCGCCATGTCGGCGTACAGCGTGGCGGGCAGGTCCAGCCCGGGCACGAGGCCGTTTTCGGCCAGATAGGTGAGGTCATGGCCTGGCGACTCGGCCGCGGCGCCCGGCCCGCCGACGATCGCCACCTGCGACAGCGCCGGGTAGCGCTGGTGCAAGGCCTTCCAGCCCAAGCCCAGTTTGTGCAACGCGGACGGGCGAAACGAGGTGACCAGCACGTCAGCGCGCGCCAGTTCGCGGTGCAGCAGCGCCTGGCCGGCCGTGCTCTTGAGGTCGGCCGTGCGCACTTTCACGCCTTGCTGCAGTGCGGCATAGGCGGCCGGGCTGTAGCGGCTCATGGGGTCGCCGGTGGTGCCCGCGGGCACGTCGGCTTTTGCGGGCGGCTCGAGCTTGACGCAGACGGCACCCATCTGCCGGCAACGCCGCACGGCCGCCGGGCCGGGCAGGTTGAGCGCCAGGCTCAAGATGCGCAAGCCCTTGAGAGGCATGAGGCGGGTGGAGTCGGGGGTGGGGGTGGGGGTGGGGGCAGCAGAGTGGGTGGCGGTGTTCGCGGTCATGGATGAAATCGGGCGGGCGGGGCCAGCCATTCTGCATGCCGTTCGTTCCACCACCCTGGGTCGTATCGCGGTGAATACGGGCTCGCGACGCGAGCGCCGCCGCTGCGTTGGCCGGTTGCATGCCCATGTCACAATTCGCTGTATTCTT
>JAQGMQ010000054.1 GCA_028292305.1 Rhodoferax sp. | reverse complement strand
CCTGTCGCGCCAGCTCTACGGCCGCACCATCGCCACCGAGCGCGCCGACCATCGCATGATGGAAACCTGGCAGCCGATGGGCGTCACCGGCATCATCTCCGCCTTCAATTTCCCGGTCGCCGTGTGGGCCTGGAACGCCGCGCTGGCCCTGGTCTGCGGCGATGCCGTGGTCTGGAAACCGTCCGAGAAAACCCCGCTTACCGCACTGGCCACCCACGCCATCGCGCAGCGCGCCATTGCCCGTTTCGGCGACGCGCCCGAAGGCCTGCTCGAAGTGCTGATCGGCCAGCGCGACATCGGCGAAGTGCTGGTCGACGACCACCGCGTGCCGGTGCTTTCGGCCACCGGCTCCACCGCCATGGGCCGCCAGGTGGCGCCGCGCCTGGCCGCGCGTTTTGCCCGCGCCATCCTGGAGCTGGGCGGCAACAACGCCGCCATCGTCACGCCGTCGGCCGACCTCGACCTCACGCTGCGCGCCATCGCCTTCGCCGCCATGGGCACGGCCGGCCAGCGCTGCACCACGCTGCGCCGGTTGTTCGTGCATGCCAGCGTCTACGACACGCTGGTGCCGCAACTGGCCAAGGTGTATGGCAACGTGCCGGTGGGCGACCCCCGCACGCCCGGCACACTGGTCGGCCCGCTGATCGACCGCGCCGCCTTCGACGGCATGCAACAGGCGCTGACCGAGAGCCGCGATGACGGTGCCAAGGTGCATGGCGGCGCGCGTGTCGACGGCATGGCCGGCATTGACTGCGCGAATGCGTTTTACGTGCGGCCGGCCCTGGTCGAGCTGCAGGCCCACGCCGGCCCGGTGCTGCGCGAGACCTTCGCGCCCATCCTCTACGTGGTGCGTTACGAGCACTTCGAGGATGCCATCACCTGGCACAACGCGGTGGGCGCGGGCCTGTCGTCGTCGATCTTCACGCTGAACGTGCGCGAGGCCGAACGCTTCATGTCGGCCGCCGGCTCCGACTGCGGCATCGCCAACGTGAACATCGGCCCGAGCGGGGCCGAAATCGGCGGCGCCTTCGGTGGCGAGAAAGAAACCGGCGGTGGCCGCGAAGCCGGCTCCGACAGCTGGAAGGCCTACATGCGCCGCGCCACCAACACCATCAACTACTCGACCAAACTGCCACTGGCGCAGGGCGTGAGCTTCGACATTTCGAGTTGAAGTCGACGCATGGCAAGACGTATTTTTCATAACAACAACCCGGAGACACCATGACCCTTTTCCTCAATTCCATTGCCGCGGCCGCCCTGTTCGCCACCGTGCTCGGCGCCGCTGCGCAGACGCCGGTGCCCGGCACACTCGACAAGATCAAGGCCAGCGGCAAGGTGGTGCTGGGCGTGCGCGAAGCCTCGCCACCGATGGCCTACGCGCTCGGCGCCAACGAGCAGTACGTGGGCTACCACGTCGAACTGTGCGAGCGCGTGCTGAAGGAAATCGCGCCCACCGCCAAGCTCGAATACATGGCCATCACCGCGCAGAGCACGCTGCCGCTGGTGCAGAACGGCACGGTCGACATCGGCTGCGGCCCGACCACCAACAACCTCACGCGCCAGCAGCAAGTGGCCTTCGCGCTGACCACCTATGTGAGCGAAGTGCGCATGGCCACCAAGGTCGATTCAGGCATCACGTCGGTGAGCCAGCTCGCAGGCCGCACCGTGGCCGCGTCCACCGGCACCACCGCCGTGCAGCTGCTGCGCAAGCAGCCCACTTCCATCAACGCCGTGCTCGGCAAGGACCACCTGGAGAGCTTCCTGATGCTGGAATCGGGCCGGGCCGACGCCTTCGTGCTGGACGACAACCTGCTGGCCGGCATCATCGCCACGTCGAAGAACCCGGCCGGCTACCGCATCGTCGGCGAGGTGCTGGGCTCGGAGCCGATCGCCCTGCTGTTCCGCAAGGACGACCCGGCCTTCAAGGCCGCGGTGGACGGCGTGCTGAAGCGGCTGATGCAGAGCGGCGAGATGGAAAAGATCTACACCAAGTGGTTCATGAGCCCGATCCCGCCACGCAACAGCAGCCTCAACCTGCCGATGAGCGCCACGCTGAAACAGCTGATGACCAGCCCCAACGACAAACCCCTCGAGTCCTATCTGAAATGAATGCGACCCTGTCCCGGCCAGCGACTGCCTTTCGGCCCGCCCAGCGGGTGCGCGCCATCGGTGTGTCCGAGATCCTGCGCATCACCGACCATGCCAACGCCCTGAAGCGCGCGGGCCGGCCGGTGATCGTGCTGGGCGCGGGCGAGCCCGACTTCGACACACCCGAGCACATCTGCGCCGCCGCCTCGCGTGCGCTGGCCCGCGGCGAGACGCGCTACACCGTGCTCGACGGCAGCCCGGCGATGAAGGCCGCGGTGCAGCTGAAGTTCCAGCGCGACAACGGGCTGCACTTCGAGTTGAACGAGATCAGCGTGGGCGCCGGCGCCAAGCAGGTGATCTTCAATGCGCTGATGGCCAGCCTCGACCCGGGCGACGAGGTGATCCTGCCCGCGCCGTACTGGACGTCCTATGCCGACATGGTGCAGATCTGCGGCGGCGTGCCGGTGGTGCTGCCCTGCAGCGAAGCCCAGGGCTTCCGGCTCGACGCGGCGCAGCTGGACGCCGCCATCACCCCGCACACACGCTGGCTGTTCCTGAACTCGCCTTCGAACCCGAGCGGCGCGGCCTACAGCGCGGCGCAGCTCAAGCCCATCACCAAGGTGTTGCTGCGCCACCCGCAGGTGTGGGTGCTGGCCGACGACATCTACGAACACATCCTCTACGACGGCCTGGCGTTTGCCACGCCGGTGGCCGTGGAGCCGCGCCTGCGCGAACGCACGCTGACGGTGAACGGCGTCTCGAAAGCCTATGCCATGACCGGCTGGCGCGTGGGCTTCGGTGCCGGGCCGGTGCCCCTGGTCCAGGCCATGGCCGTGGCGCAGAGCCAGTCGACTTCGTGCCCGTCGTCGATCAGCCAGGCCGCGGCCATCGAGGCGCTGACCGGGCCGCAGGCCATCGTGACTGAGCGCTGCCGTTCGTTCCAGGCGCGGCGCGACTTCGTGGTGGCCGCGCTCAACGCTACGCCGGGCCTGGCCTGCCGCCGGCCCGAAGGTGCGTTCTACACCTTCGCCAGTTGCGCCGGCGTGCTGGGTCGCCACACGCCCGGCGGTCAACAGCTGCTGACCGACACCGACTTCTGCAACTACCTGCTGCAGGACTTCGATGTGGCCGTGGTGCCGGGCAGCGTGTTCGGCCTGGCGCCGTATTTCCGCATCTCGTATGCCACCTCGATGGGTCAGCTGGAAGAAGCCTGCGCCCGCATCCAGGCGGCCTGCGAAGCCTTGACCTGAATCGCTCCCTCCCCTCCCGG
>JAQGMQ010000956.1 GCA_028292305.1 Rhodoferax sp. | reverse complement strand
GGCAATTTTGAACAATTACTTTCGCCTGTTACCGGCGAAATCCTTCAGGGAGATGCTATCTTCATAAATAATTTATAACAATACATTCAACAGGGAAATCAAGTGGCAGAAAGTAAACTCAGTTTGTCAATTATTATTCCAACCTATAATTCAGAAAGTACAATTACTGAATGCCTTAAAAGTATTGTAAACCAAAATAATAAACCTTCTGAAGTTCTTATAATAGATAATGTATCAACAGATAATACATTATCTATTGTTAAACAATATGCCATTCTTTATCCGTTTATAAAAATTATTTCACAACCCGATAAGAGTCTGTATGATGCAATGAATAAAGGAATAATCCTTGCAAAAGAAACATGGCTTTATTTCATAGGCAGCGATGATATTTTATATGATAATGATGTTTTAAAGAATATAAATAAGCAATTACAGAATACCAGGCAATTGGTTGTTTATGGCAACGTACTGATGGACGGTGATAGCGGTTGGGCCAATAAAGGGGAAGTATATGATGGCGAGTTTGGCATTCCGAAGCTTTTCAAAAAGAACATTCATCATCAAGCCATTTTTTATAATCGGGATGTTTTTGGTAATGCCGGAAATTACAACACCGCATATAAGATATGTGCAGATTATGATTTAAATCTGAAATTGGCATCTAAATATAAGTTCCACTATGTTAATTTAATTATTGCCAGGTTTAATGCGGGTGGCATAAGCACACATAATATTGACGACCGGTTTAATTCTGATTTTAATATTAATATTCTGCAATATTATGCAGGGCGGTTGTTAGCAAAATATATGGAGCCATTTTCATTTTTTATGGTAAACTTTGGCAAGCAAAAGCTAAAGAAGGGTAAACTCTTTGGGGGAGCATGGTTTATATTGGCAGGATACTACCACAAATTAAGAAAAAAATTACTTTAGCTGTAAATTAATGACAACCCAAATAAAACCCATTGCAATATATCTTCCGCAGTACCATCCTATCCCCGAAAATAATAAGTGGTGGGGAGAAGGTTTTACCGAATGGAGTAATGTTGTTAAGGCAAAACCACTTTTTGAAGGCCATTATCAGCCACACCTGCCAGCCGATTTGGGTTTTTATGATCTACGTTTGCAAGAAACCATGATAGCACAAGCCAATTTGGCTAAACAATATGGCATTTATGGATTTTGCTATTATCATTACTGGTTTAACGGCAAACTTTTGTTAGAAAAGCCATTGCATCAAATGCTTAATAATGAAAAAGTAAACATGCCATTTATGCTTTGCTGGGCCAATGAAAATTGGACGAGAAGGTGGGATGGGCTTGACCAGGAAATTTTAATGAAGCAGGAATATGGCGATAAGGATGATGAAGAACATATTACCTATCTTATTCAGTTTTTAAAAGATCCAAGATATATAAGGGTGAATAATAAACCTGTTGTTGTTATCTATAAAACATTCCTATTACCTGATCCCTCAAAAACAGCATCAATATGGCGTGCAATAGCCGCGAAGCATGGCTTTGATTTGTATTTGTGCCATATGGAATTTTCTTATAATAATGAGAACAAATTATGTGATGGTTTTGACGCTGTAATTGACTTTGAACCTTTTGGTATAAGGCGTGCAAACAATGTGTTCTCTGAAGTGATTAAAAAGCGTCAGAAATTGTATGCAACCAGCCTAATTGACAAGGTGTTGCGTAAATTGAAATTAAAAAAAATTACAGATCCACTTATAAAGTATAATATACTTGATTATAAGTATGCGTACAGTGGTCTTCGTTCTTTAAATAGTTACAATTTTAAAATATTTCCGGCATTAGTGCCCGGGTGGGACAATTCAGCCCGAAGAAAAAATAATCCAACCTTAATCTATACCAATTCAACCCCTGCGAAGTTTAAACAATGGTTAAAGAGCATTCTTATAGATTTTAAACCCTACAGTGTAGATGAAAGCTTTGTTTTTATTAACGCCTGGAATGAATGGGCCGAAGGTAATCACCTGGAACCATGCCAAAAATGGGGCGTAGAATATTTAACCGCTCTGAGAGACCAATTACAGGAAAGCGATAATTGATTTATGAGAGTATCATTTACTATATGTGCCAACAATTATCTTGCTCAGGCAAAAGTATTAAAGGAGAGTTTCACAAAACATAATCCGGCAATACCTTTTTTCATTATTCTGGTAGATAAGAGCGACCCAACGCTAAACTATGCGGACTTTTATAAAGAGAGCATCCTTTTAATTAATGATGTTGTAGATATTGATATAAACCAACTTTGCCTAAAATTTAATATTGCCGAGCTCTGTACTACAGTAAAGCCGTTCATATTTCAATACTTTTTTAAGCAATACAACCAGGTTGTTTACCTGGATCCGGATATTAAAGTATATGCCCCTTTAACTGAATGTTGGGATGCACTACAGAAGTATACATTTGTGTTAACACCACATTTAATGAACCCCATTGATGATGGTAACGCACCAAGTGATTTAGATACTTTACGCACAGGCATATTTAATCTGGGTTTTATTGGGCTTGCAAAGGGAAACGAGCTCGATAAATTTCTAAGTTGGTGGGGCGACAGGCTATTAGTTTACGGCTATACTGCCTGGGATAAAGGCATGTTTTATGACCAGATATGGGCAAACTATATACCGGTTATGTTTAACAGCTTTTATATATTAAAGCATTACGGTTATAATGTAGCTAATTGGAATTGGCATGAGCGTGTTTTAACTTACACAAACTACGAATGGAAAGTTAATGAAGCATGGCCACTAGTATTTTTCCATTTTAGCAGTTATAAGTATTTAAAGCCCGAGCTGCTTTGTGTGTATAATACTCGTTATAGTCGGGAGAACAGAATAGATCTGGTACCAATTTTTGATGAATATTATTCAGACCTTAAGAAAGCCGGTATAGATACAACCCTTAAAATACCTGCCATTTACCAAGATCAATATATGGAACAAATAATGAAATTGGATGCTGAAAGGCCGTTAATCAAAAAAATAAAACGAAAGCTCATCAGATATATTGAAAATAAGATGTGATCATATATTATGGCTTCAGTAAACAAGGAATTATGCATAATTATACCCGTTCATAAACAGGTGCCATCTGCCGATGAGATTATTTCACTTAAAGCGGCACGCGCGCAACTAACAAAATATAACTGCTTTTTGATTTATCCTGATGGGATGGATACTTCTATCTATACTTTGCTTTACCCCGAATTGCAACTTAAACCCGTAGATCCCCAATGGCTATCATCAGTGGAGCAATACAACAAAATGAAGCTGAGTCTGGATTTTTATAGTCTGTTCAGTAATTACCACTATATGCTCACTTATGAATTGGATGCCTATATTTTCCATTCAGATTTTGAAGATACAGGTGCCTTTAACTTCGATTTTATAGGAGCCCCGTTTTTTGAAGGATACTGGGAAGCTAAACCTGGTGCTCCTTTATCAAATGGTTGTAACTCAGGCTTTTCCATCAGGAATGTGCGGTCATGTATAAAGGTATTAAGCTCCATGAGCAAGTTTCGTTTGGGCTGGTTAATGTATAAATTATTTCTATCGCACTCATCAAAACTACGTATCAGGCTAAATAAGCTTACTAAAGATAGATACGAGGTTTACCTTAGTGGGAAGTTTGGGTTTTACTTTGCAAATTTTCATTTGAATGAAGATCTGGTATGGTCAGAGGTTGTCCCGCAGTTGTTTTCAGAATTTAAAGTAGCTGACTCAATGAGTGCTTTGAAATTTAGTTTTGAATATAATCTTGCAGATTCATTGCGGTTAAACGGCGATAAATTACCTTTGGGCTGTCATGCCTGGTATAAACATCTCGATTTTTGGAAGCATTATATCAACACAAAAGATTTAACATAGTATAAGGAAAAGGATATAATGAAGTTTGATTTTTACCTTTCAGAAATGTCGGTATCTGATTTGCATGGTGGGGGCTTAACCCTGCAGCGTGTATTGGGTAACAATCTGGATGATATATCTTATTTTATTTACGTTAACCGTTTTGCAACAGATATTCCTGCATCTCAAAAATTTTCTGATCAGAGCATTAATCTTCCATCATCATGGGATAGTGATAAAGTACGCAAAGTACTTGGCCGTACACTATCACTTAAGATCAGCAGGACAGCAACCATGATCAGGCAGCATGCGCGCTATGCGGCCACAATTATAAAAAATAAATTTAAAGGTAATAAGGACTTATATGCATTAGTTTGCCCGCAGGGGGCCAATGCCATTTATACACTATATGAACTTCAGAAACATTGCCCGGTAAAATATATTACATGGATAATGGATGACCATTTAATTGAATATGTAAACGGCAGTTGGCAATACCCTCAATATATTGAACCTGTTTTTGCCAAGCATTTACGTGAAGCTGAACATGTTTTTGTAATAAGCCGGGCTATGCAGGCATTTTACAAATCGCGTTTCGGGATAGAATCAACCGTGTTGTTCGGTTCGTCAGACATAGCCGACGCTGTAGAAGAGTATGTTGTTAACATAAACAAACCCTTAAGGATAGGTTATTTTGGAGCGGTGGCTAACTGGCAGCGAGATGCGTTGATAGCTGTTGCTGATGCGCTTAAAGGCACAGATACACAACTGCACATCTATTCGGGTGTTGATGAGTTGCCCAATGGCCTGCAGGGAGATGAAGTACACTTTAAAGGGCGTATAGTGCCACATGAAGTGCAAGCCACTATGCATAACTACGATGCCGTATTACTTCCTATTAGTTTTAAGGATAAACTGCGTAATATGTCGCAATTTAACATTGCCACTAAAATGAGCGAATATCTTGCCTGTGGCGTACCTACAATAGCCATTGGGCCGGCTTATTCGGCTATGATCAAGTATCTGGTTGAACATAAAGCAGCCATTACGGTGTCATCAAACCAAAAAGAAGATATTACAAATGCTATTAGTTTATTGAGAGATAAAAAACAGGTTTTGCACCTATTGAAAAATGCGAAAAATTTGATGCAGATAGAGGTTGGCACATTACCTATGCACAAAAAATGGTTATCGGTTATAAATAGTTAATATTGTTGAGTTGAAAATACTTTCCTTCCATCCTTTCTCATTATACTCTAACGGCGGCGGCAACCGCATCTTAAGGCGTTTATATGAAGGAAGAGAGACTGATGTAACCACTTTAGTAGTAGAGGCATCGACAATAAAACCACATGAAGGCAGTATTAATGAAACTATAGTTTACGCAACCCCCGTTATACAGCCCTGGGCGCGCTGGAAAATGCGCAATCTGCTTATTTGGCTGCGTAATAAAGCTTTTAGGCCTTATACTATCAATAAAATACGCCGCGCCGCGGCAGGTATACCTTATGATGTTTTGCATGTGGTTGACCATGGCCCATTTGCTGTAGCTTTATGTACTGATGAATTTTGTGCCGGGAAAGATTTATGGGTATCGTTTCATGATCACTTCTTAACCACTCGTGGAGCCTTTGAAAATAGCTCCATGCTTTGGAATATGGCAAAAAGACGCATGGTAATTTCTGACGAGCTTGGTATTGAATATCAAAAGTTATTTGGCAAAAAGGACTACGTGATAATAACCGATGGGGTGGCTGAAAAGGAAATGAGCCAGCCTGTTACAGCAAATAAATTGCCTGTTGTAGTGTATTTTGCCGGGTTACTACATCTTGATTATATCCCGCTGTTTAATGTACTGGCCAATGTTTTAGATGAACTGTCAAAACAAGGGTATTCCTTTAAACTGGTGTTGCGTGGCACACAACAAATTCCATTTCTTCAAGATCGGTCATTCGAGACCGAGTATCGCCCGTTAACGCTAAATGATGCTGAGCTAAAACAAGAACTTGATACAAGCACTATACTTTATTTGCCCATAAAATTTACCCAGCCGTATTTTTACCTTTATAGTCTGTCAACTAAAATGGTGGGCTACCTGGGTGCGTCTGGTGCAATACTGTATCATGGCCCTGCGGATAGTGCAGCGTGCCACCTTTTGCAAAAAAGTAATGCTGCTATATGCAATACTGAATTAGCTGTTAACAAATTATCAGAAGATATGCTTAATTTAATAGCCAATAAAACGACCATAGTCGCTAATGCAAAATTGCTGGCAAAGCAGTGCTTTAATCTGGCTGAAATTCAAAGTCAATTTTGGCAAACTAAACTATAATTAAATGAGGCTGATACTTGCTGAATTAAGGATATATATTTGTAACCGGTGGGTGTCCCGCATTCCCAGTCATACTATCCGCCAATGGTATTATCGTTATATAATGCAATATAGCATTGGCCAAAATACAGCTATACTAATGGACTGTACATTTGACTGCACACAACATTTTGCTATAGGCAGCAATTCAGTAATAAATGGTAAGTGCTGTATAGATAACAAAAGCAGTATTACCATTGGCAATAATGTTTCTATCTCGCAAGAGGTATTAATCCTTTCGGCCGACCATGATCCTGATTCAAGGGTATTTGCAAGCAGAAATTTGCCGGTTATTATTGAAGACTATGTATTTATAGGTTCGCGCGCAACAATATTACCAGGTGTAACTATAGGCAAAGGAGCAGTAATAGCCGCAGGCTCGGTTGTAACAAAAGATGTTAAACCTTTTGCAATTGTTGGCGGTGTGCCGGCCCAATTTATACGTACACGCGAAACCGAATTAAACTACGGGTTGTCTTATCGCCGGTTATTCCGATAACTTAAACCTGGTATTTTCTCACTTCACTACTATTCATTATCCGGTACCTGTTTTTCATGCATCGGGCACAAAAAAAAGTTTGTATGGGTATAAAAAAAAGTAAGGTTTTAAATAAAAAGGGAGTTGGATTTTTATAATGGTAAGGTTGATTGCATTTTTTGCAATATAAAAAGGGCTTATTCATGTATTGATTAGTGTAGACTACTTACCTGCTTAATTATATTATTATAGTTAATAATTACTTAGGTAAAGAGAGCGCTAGTTACGATATTTAATTAAAAATTAAAAATTAAATTAGAATTATTGTGATAAAATTCCATATACGGAAAAACTATTGGTTAGGTTACAAACAAGGTATTTATTTCCCCTGCTTAAATAAAATGACTAATATTAAAGGTTTATCCGCACTAACCTAATGATACACCAACGAAATGGTTTTAGTATTGTTTTTTTATGCAGCGCTCTTGAGCCAGGCCGCGATGGTGTAGGCGATTATAGCCGCCGCCTTGCAGCAGCTTTAATAAAAGAAAATAACCAATGCGCTATCATTTCAATAAACGACCGGTATGTTACAGATAATTTTGAGGGTACACAATCAGTAGATAATATTGATGTGCCTGTTTTACGTATTGCATCAATATTGCGTGATCAGGAAAAATTTACCACTGCAAAAGACTATATTGATAAGCTGGCGCCCCAATGGGTAAGCTTACAGTTTGTCCCTTTCGGCTTTCATGTAAAAGGACTAAAAACCGGGTTAAGTAAATTGTTGCTCTCCTTAAATACGTCAGCCAAATGGCATGTTATGATCCATGAGCTTTGGGTAGGGATGGATAAAGAATCACCTGTAAAACATATTGCCTGGGGATGGATGCAAAAGAAACTGATCAATTCTATGCTTAAAAATTTGCAACCTGCCATTATCACAACACAATCGCAGCTTTATAAATTGCACCTGGCTACAATGGGTTATGATGCGCATTATTTACCGCTATTTTCAAATATCCCCAATAGTATTACACAACCACGATATATTAAAACCGAAAGCAAAAATCGCAGCATGGTGATCTTTGGAAATATCCATCATGGTACACCGGTGCATGCCTTTGCACATGAGGTGGCTGCTTATGTTAAAGAAAATAATATTAACCTTACTTTAAAGTTTTTAGGGCACTGCGGGCCCGAACAGGATAATTGGGTAAAACAATGGCAGTCCGCCGGGTTGCAGGTAGTCGTTATAGGCAAACAACCCGCGGAGCGCATTTCTGCAGAATTAAAAAGTGCCGATATAGGTATTATAACAACCCCGGTATCTATTACAGAAAAAAGCGGGTCTTTTGCAGATATGCGCGAGCATGGCTTACCGGTAAAAAGTGTTTCGCGCTTA
>JAQGMQ010000103.1 GCA_028292305.1 Rhodoferax sp. | reverse complement strand
GGGGTTGGGGGGCGGGGGGGGGGGGGGTGTGGTACTGGGGTTCCGGGGTGGGGCGTGCTCATCCCGGCACAGCCCTTGCTTCACCCCCAGACCGCCATTCCCCAGGCCCTGTACCATGGGTCGCCCTCCTCCGATGTCCGCCACCATGAACCCCGAAACCCTCCTGCAGCGCCACAACTTCGTGGACGACACGCAGGCCATCTTTACCGGCACGCTGTTCGTCTCGCTGGCGCTGATGCTGCTGGCGCAGGCCGGGCTGTTGACGGGGGGCACGGCGGGGATCGCCTTTCTGCTGCACTACGCGACGGGCGTGAGCTTTGGCAAGTTGTTCTTCTTGCTGAACCTGCCGTTCTACTGGTTCTCGTGGAAACACATGGGGCGCGAGTTCACCATCAAGACCTTCGTCGCGATCGGCCTGTTGTCGCTGCTGACCGAGTTCACGCCGCAGCTGTTCGACATCGCCAGCCTGCACCCGGCCTATGCCGCCGTGCTGGGCGGGCTGTTGCTGGGCTCGGGCTGCCTGTTCCTGGCGCGGCACAAGGCCAGCCTGGGCGGCGCGACCATCGTGACGCTGTACATGCAGCAGAAGCACGGCTGGCGCGCGGGCAAGATGCAGATGGCGATCGACTGCAGCGTGGTGCTGCTGGCGCTGCTGGTGGTGCCACCGGCGCGGGTGGCCTGGTCGGTGCTGGCCGCGGTGTTGATGAGCCTGTTTCTATGGATCAACCACAAGCCCGGGCGGTATGCGGTGATGTGACGGGACGGGGTGCAGGGCTGATGGCGACCCTCACCTCGGCCCTCCCCTGCACGCAGGAGCGGGCGTAAGGCAGATCGCCCTTCTTAACCTTGCCTCGCCGCCAGATGCCGGTACACCGTGCTGCGGTGCACGCCCAACTGCACGGCGGCGTGGGCCACATTGCCGTGGCACGCGGCCAGGGTGCGGTCGAAGGCATCGCGGGTGAGGCTGGCCAGTGGCTGGGGCGCCTCGCTGCGTTCAGCCGGCAGGCCCGCACGGTTGTCTTCATGCGGTGACATGGCCGGCGCCTGGCCGCCGATCAACGGCGGTAGCTGGTCGATGCCGATGTGGTCGCCGACTTCCGCCAATGCCACCAGCGCGCGCAGCACGCTGTTCAACTCGCGCACGTTGCCGGGCCAGGCATGGGCGGCCAGCCGGTCGAGCGCGGCGGGCGCCAGCGTCAGTTGTTTGCGCCGCCCGCCCACTTCGGCAAACACGCGTGTGATCAATACGCGCCGGTCGGTCCGCTCGCGCAACGCCGGCAGCGCCACGCGGTAGCCATCGAGCCGGTACAGCAGGTCGCTGCGGAACGTGCCGGCGGCGGCCATGGCCGACAGGTCGCGGTGCGAGGCCGACACCAGATCGAAGTCCACCGCCACCGGCGCGCCGCCGCCCAGGGGCGTGACGACGCGGTCTTCCAGTACCCGCAGCAGCCGGCTTTGCAAGGCCAGCGGCATGTCGCCGATTTCGTCCAGGAACAGGATGCCGCCCTGCGCCTCGCGGATGCGGCCGGGCGTGCCGCGTTTGCGTGCGCCGGTGAACGCGCCTTCGGCATAACCGAACAGCTCTGACTCGATCAAATTTTCGGGCAGCGCCGCGCAATTCACCGCGACGAAGGGCCCGCTGCCGCGCCGGCTGCCAGCATGCAGGCGGCGCGCGAACACGTCCTTGCCGCTGCCCGTCTCGCCGCACAGCAACACGGGCAGGCCTTCGTCGAGCACACGCACGGCGCGTTGCACGAGCGGCGCCAGCACGTCGGCCGCGGGGGCATCGGCCACCGCATGGCGCGCGCGCGCGGGAGCGCGGGCCGGCAGGCGCGAACGCTCCATGGTGGCGGCGATCTGCTGCCCGTCGGGCAAGGTGATCAGGCCGCGCTGCTGCTCGAGCCGGCTCCAGTCGCGGCCCAGCAGCGGCTCGACATGGCGGTCCAGCAGGCCGTCCCAGGTGGTGCCCAGCATGGCCAGCGCCACCGGGTTGGCGGCCACGATGCGGCCGTCGTCCACCACCACCAGGCCTTCGCGTGCCGTGCCCAGCAGCGACGGGCGCCGGTGAAAGCGCAGCAGGTGGCCGCGGGCATCGGCCAGCATCAGGCGGTGCTCCACCTGCTGCGCGGCCATGCGCACCAGGCCGAGCGCGTGCTGGTTGATGCGCGCGGCCTCGCCCGAGATGTCGAGCGCGCCGACCACTTCGCCGCGGCCATTCAGAATGGGCGCGGCAGCGCAGCCCAGCGCGCCGTTCTGCGCCAGATAATGTTCGCCGCCCAGCACCATCAACGCATCGCGTTCGGCCAGCGCCGTGCCGATGGCGTTGGTGCCGCGGCTCAGCTCCGACCACTCCACGCCCGGCATCAGCGCGATGCGTTCAGCCTTGGGCAGAAAGTCGGGGCTGCCGATCTCGTTGAGGATCAGGCCGCTGGCATCGGACAGGATCACCACGCAGCCCTGGCCCACGGCATGCTCGGCCAGGCTGTCGAGTTCGGGCATGGCGCAGTCCAGAAGACGCATGGCCTGTTCGCGCCGTTCCTGCAGGCGCGTCTGGGCCATGGGCGCGGCGTCGAAGGC
Source organism: Rhodoferax sp. (assembly GCA_028292305.1). Lineage (GTDB taxonomy): Bacteria > Pseudomonadota > Gammaproteobacteria > Burkholderiales > Burkholderiaceae_C > Rhodoferax_B. The sequence continues at coordinate 1,125 of JAQGMQ010000103.1, read as the reverse complement.
CTGACCGCGGCCGTCGTTCAGCGGCCGGCTGCGCCGCCAGGAGCGCGAGATGTGCGGCGCCAGCCAGGCATCCGGGTCGCGGCCCTGTTCGAAGAACAACACCCGCGCCTGTTCAACGGCTGCGGACGGCAGAAAGACATCGCTCATCTTGTCTCCAGTGGTTTACCAGACCGAGGGCAGGCTCTGGCAGCGTCGCCGGCTTGTCGCGGTTTGCGACAGCCTGCGCGCCGTGTCGCAAGAGTATGTCGCACCTGGCGACGCGCGACAGCCATGGCCGCGTGCGCCAGAGGGGAACGGCATCAGGGAATGTACCGAGCCGGCCGGGTACGCTCGTTGCGACCAGGGGTGGGAGGCGCTGCATGTCGCAGCGTTCCCTTTCGACTGGAGACAAACCCATGGACATGTTCGAGCCCGGCAAATTCGGCACCGCGGTGGCTTTCAAAAAGCAATACGGCAACTATATCGGCGGCGAATGGGTAGCCCCGGTGGGCGGCCAGTATTTCGAGAACGTGACGCCGGTGACCGGCAAGACCTTCTGCGAGATCCCGCGGTCTACCGCTGCCGACATCGACCGCGCGCTGGACGCGGCGCACAAGGCCAAGACGGCCTGGGGCAAGACCTCGACCACCGACCGCGCCAACATTCTGAACCGCATCGCCGACCGCATGGAAGCCAACCTGCCGATGCTGGCCGCGGCCGAAACCTGGGACAACGGCAAGCCGATCCGCGAAACGACGCTGGCCGACCTGCCGCTGGCCATCGACCACTTTCGCTACTTCGCCTCGTGCATCCGCTCGCAGGAAGGCGGCATCAGCGAGATCGACCACGAAACCTATGCCTACCATTTTCACGAGCCGCTGGGCGTGGTGGGCCAGATCATTCCGTGGGACTTCCCGATCCTGATGGCGGTGTGGAAGCTGGCGCCGGCGCTGGCCGCGGGTAACTGCGTGGTGCTGAAGCCGGCCGAGCAGACGCCGGTGTCGATCCTGGTGCTGATGGAAGTCATCGGCGACCTGCTGCCGCCGGGCGTGCTGAACGTGGTCAACGGCTTCGGTGTGGAAGCCGGCAAGCCGCTCGCGTCGAGCAACCGCATCGCCAAGATCGCCTTCACCGGCGAGACCACCA
>JAQGMQ010000176.1 GCA_028292305.1 Rhodoferax sp. | reverse complement strand
CGCACGTGGAAGTCACCCAGCACCTCGGTGCGGTTGATGAGTTCCTTGTCCTTCAAGGCCACCTTTTCCTGGGCCAGATGGTCCTTCAGCGCCTTGATGCGCGCGGGCGTGGCTTCGCGCACGAAGGCCCGGGTCATCTCGGCCTCGAGCATGCGGCGCACGGCGAACACCTGGCGGGCTTCGGCGACCGATGGCGCGGCGACGAACGCGCCGCGCGCCGGCTCGAGCCGAATCAACCGGTTTTGCGACAGCTGGAACAAGGCCTGGCGCACCAGCGTGCGCGACACGCCGAAGTGGTCGGCGAGTTTTTGTTCCGCCAGCTTGGTGCCGGGGTGCAGCCGATGTTCGACAATCGCCTTGGTCAGGGCATCGACGATGGTGTTGGTATTGGTGTTGATAGAAGATTCCATGCCGATATCATACGTCAATTCCTTTTCTGTATACACACTTGTTTCGTCAAATTCCATCAATTTGCTAAGGGACTTCCATGGGATTAAGCACACACGTTTTGGATACCATGCACGGCGCACCGGCAGCGGGCATGGGTGTCGCGCTCTACACCACCCATGGCGACGAAGCCACGCTGGTCAAGCGCTTCACGCTGAACGCGGACGGCCGCAGCGACGGCCCGCTCTACGACAACAACACCATCCAGGTCGGCACCTACCGCCTGGTTTTTGACGTAGCTGCCTACTTCAAGACCCGCGACGTGGTGCTGCCCGAGCCCAACTTTCTCGGGCGGGTGAGCCTGGACTTCGGCGTGGCCCACACCGACCAGCACTACCACGTGCCGCTGCTGGTAAGCCCCTGGGCCTATTCCACCTACCGGGGCAGCTGAACACCGCAGGCGTGGCACGGTGTGCCGCCCGTCAGGGCGCCAGCTTGTCATCAGAATGACTTGTGATCGACACAAAATCGTGTGATCAGCTTTTGCTTTTTTCTTCATGCACCACAACTCGAATCGCCGCCAGGCGTTGAATACGCTTGCGTTGGCCGGGCTCGCCCTTGCGGGGGCGGCACCGGCCCGGGCGCAGACCTTCCCCGATCGGCCGGTGAAGATCATCGTGCCGTTCGCGCCGGGCGCGGGTACCGATGCGGTGGCGCGGCTCATGGCGCAGAAGCTCGGCGAGGTGATGGGCGCAACCTTCGTCGTCGAAAACCGGGCTGGCGCTTCAGGCGCGATCGGCGCGCAGGCCGTGGCCCAGGCCGCACCCGACGGCTACACGCTGCTGCTGGTAGCGTCGCCGTTCACCACGGTGGCGGCCTCGATGCCCGGCGCCAACTACGACCCGCTGCGCCAGTTCGCGCCGGTCGGCATGATCGCCAGCGGCCCGCTGGTGTGGGCCACCAATGCCGACAGCCCGGCCCACACCATGAAGGAAATGGTCGGCCTGGCGCGGCAGAAACCCGGCGCCCTGAACTACGGCTCGGCCGGCGCGGGCGGGGTGAACCACCTGGTGCTCGAGCTGCTGAAGTCGCGCACCGGCACCTTCATCACCCACATTCCCTACCGCGGCGTGGCCCCGGCCACGATGGACATGATCGCCGGCCACATCCAGCTGGTCACCGGCACCATTCCGGCGCTGTTGCCGTTCATCAAGGACGGCCGCGTGCGCGCCCTGGCCGTGACCAGTGCCAAACGGTCCAATGCCTTGCCCGATGTGCCGAGCATGGCCGAGGTCGGGCTGTCGGGGATCGACGTGGTGAATTTCTTCGCGCTGGCGGCGCCGGCCGGCACGCCGCCGGCCATCGTCAACCAGCTCAATGCCGCCATCAACAAGGCCGTGGCGCTGCCCGAGGTGGTGGCGCGCTTCAAGCTCGACGCGATCGAGGCGGCACCGGGCTCACCGGCGCTGCTGGGCCACTTTCTGGAGGCCGACTACCGCGCCTGGCGCAACGTGGTGCGTTCGCAGAAACTGGTCGTCGATTCGCTGTAGGCCGAACGGCGCGTCAGCCGCCTTTTTCAGCCTCGGCCGCGGCTGCGCGCAGCTTGTCCTTCTTGCTCGGGCGCTTGCCCTTGACGCCGCCGGTGCCGGGCACGGGTGCCAGGTCGGTCGTGGCCACCGGCGTCTTCGGCTGAATCGGCTCGAAGCCTTCGATGCGCTCGCGCGGCAGGCTCAGGTTCTGGCGTTTTTCGATCAGGGCGAAATGGTCTTCGGTGTCGGCGCTCACGAAGCTCACCGCCAGGCCGCTTTCACCGGCGCGCCCCGTGCGGCCGATGCGGTGCACGTAGTCGACGGCCGAGCGCGGCAGGTCGTAGTTGACCACCACCGGCAACTGGGCGATGTCGATGCCGCGCGCGGCCAGGTCGGTGGTCACGACCACGTCCCAGCGTTCGTCCTTGAATTCCTCCAGCACCTTTTGCCGCGCACCCTGGCTCAGGCCGCCGTGGAAGGGCGTGGCGAAGATGCCGTTCTTGTGCAGCTTCCAGGCTACGTGTTCGGTGGCGTATTGCGTGGCCACGAAGACCAGCACACGTTCCCAGGCCTGGTCCTTGATCAGGTGGCGCAGCAGCTCGGTGCGGCGGTTCTCGTCGACTTCGATCACGCGTTGCAGAATGGCGGGCTCGTTGGCGGCGGTGGCTTCCACTTCCACGCGCACCGGGTCGTGCAACAGGCCTTCGGCCAACGTCTGCACGTCGGGCGGAAAGGTGGCCGAGAAAAACAGGTTTTGCCGCTTCGGCGGCAACAGCGCCAGCACGCGTTGCAGCTCGTCGGCAAAGCCCAGGTCGAGCAGCCGGTCGGCCTCGTCGAGCACCAGCATCGTCACCGCCGACAGCTTGAGCGCGTTGTGCTCCACCAGGTCGAGCAGGCGGCCGGGCGTGGCCACCACCACGTCGGCACCGCCGCGCAGGCCCATCATCTGCGGATTGATCGAGACCCCGCCGAACACCACCGCCACCTTGGGCGGCTGCGGCAGATGCTGGGCCAGGCTGCGCAGCACCTCGCCGACCTGGGCGGCCAGCTCGCGCGTGGGCACCAGCACCAGCGCACGCACGCGGCGCGGCGTGTGCTTCAGGCCGTCCTGCAGCAGCTGGAGCAAGGGCAGGGCGAACGCGGCCGTCTTGCCCGAGCCGGTCTGGGCCGAGCCCAGCAGGTCGGCGCCGCGCAGCACCGCCGGAATGGCTTCGGCCTGGATCGGCGTGGGCGCGGTGAAACCGAGTTCGCCCACGGCGCGAACCAGGGCGGGCGAGAGGCCGAGAGAATGGAATGGCATGAGCAACAGTGGCCTCAGGGTGAGCGGTGCAGCCGCGGTGCGGACAGCAGGGCGATGTTGTCGCTCACGGCGGCATCCAGGTCGCGCCATTTGCCACCGAGTTTGCCGACCGCCATGGCCGTTTGAAAGGCCCGCAGGTCCTTCACGCTGGGCGCCACCTTGATCTGGGCGATGGCCGCGGAGGTGTTGCCGCTTTTGACCAGCGCCATCACCTTGCCTGCCCATTCGTTGGGTTTTGCCATGGGAGTACCTGTTTGTCTTGGAGAGGGTGACTGTACCAAGGCCTCAACCTTGGCCCGCGAAAAACAATGGCATCAATTTAAACATCGTTTGATGTTATTATTCGTGCCTAATCACCAGGAGCCCAATATGCGAACCACTCTTGCGCTAGACGACGACCTGTTGGCCGCGGCCGAACGTTTCACCGGGTTGAAAGAAAAATCGGCACTGGTTCGCGAAGCGCTGAAGGCTTTGATCGAACGGGAAAGCGCGCGTCGGCTGGCGTTGCTCGGCGGCTCGGAGCCTGCATTGCAATCCGTGAGCCGGCGTCAATCGCAGCCATGATTCTCGTGGATACGTCGGTGTGGGTCGACCATCTCCAAAAAGGCAACGATGAGCTGGCGCAGGCGCTGAACCGAGGGCAAGTGTCGATGCATCCCTTTGTCCTCGGCGAGCTGGGTTTGGGAAGTCTTCAACAGCGAGCACAAATTCTGGATGCGCTGCAAAATCTTCCCTTCGCGGCCATGGCAACCGATACCGAGGTGATGGGTTTCATATCGGCGAATGTCTTGCATGGCATCGGGATTGGTTATGTCGACGCCCATCTGCTGGCTTCGACAAGATTGACACCTGGCACCAAGTTGTGGACTTTGGACCGGCGGCTTCAAGCCGCGGCCACAAGGCTTGGGCTCGCGATCACGTCGCTTCACTGATTCTTCACTGCCCTTTTTTGCACCCCAACGGAGACCTCTTCCATGCAATACCGCCCCCTCGGCAAAAGCAACCTGCAAGTCTCGGCCCTGTGCCTGGGCACGATGATGTTCGGCGACCAGACGGACCAGGGCGAGGCCACCGCCATCGTGGCCGACGCGCATGCGCAGGGCATCAACTACATCGACACGGCCGACGTCTACACGACG
>JAQGMQ010000931.1 GCA_028292305.1 Rhodoferax sp. | reverse complement strand
CCCAAACGGCTTCCCCACCATATTCCGGGTTCCCGTTCATCAATACGCACACCACCTATCACCTGATCAAGCTGACCTCCATAGCTGCATTCGGCTATAATGGGAATGGCCCTTTCATCTATTTCGTCCCGATCATGCCCTTCAAATATTTGCTGTTCGTCACAAAAGATAGTTTTACGTAATGCCCAGTATTGATCTTGCTGCCAGGTCTCTTTTGCAAAATCAAAAGTGATGTAATTGCATTTATATAACGGAGGTGTTTCAATGATCATGACTATAAGTTTTAAAGGGTTAAACTAATAAGGCTTGTTCTTCTGTTTTCCTTTCAAATGATTTTAGTGTAGAACACGCACCGCATTTGCCGCATCCTGCTTTCATCAAATCCGAGGTAATCTCTGCATTCGCCAGCATCCCGCCAACCTGTGACAGCACGGTTTGCATAAAGTCTTTATCCGGTGGCGTATGATTTTCCAGAGGCGTACCTTTTACCGGCACAAATGGCACAATAAACGGATAAACGCCCAGGGCAATCAGCTCCCTGCTGATATTGATCAACGTTTCCCGGCTGTCACCCAGCCCGGCTAACAAATAAGTAGAAACCTGCCCGCGTCCAAATACTGCTACCGCTGCTTTAAAGGCCTCCATATAGTAAGCTACAGGCACTTCGGCTTTGCCCGGCATGATGAGTTTGCGTACATTTTCATCTGCCGCCTCCAGGTGCATACCCAGGGCATCAACCCCGGCATCTTTCAGTTTTTGAAACCATCCAAAATCATCAGGTGGTTCACACTGAACTTGTATTGGGATATTAACCACATCTTTGATAGCCTTGACACTTTCATATAAGACCTTTGCGCCCCTGTCAGGAGTTGATGGTGTGCCGGTGGTGATCACAAATTGTTCTACGCCATCCATTTCAACCGCCGCTTTCGCTACTTCAGCTAATTGAAAGGGGCGCTTGTAAGAAATGGTCATACTGTTTTTCAACGATTCCCCGATAGCGCAAAACTGGCATGAAGTTGCTTTGTCGCCATAACGTATGCAATTTTGCAGTACGGTAGTTGCCAATACATTATGGCTATGCAGTTGAGCAATTTTCCAGAACGGCACACCATCCGAAGTGCTTTGGCTGTAAAATTTCGCCTGCCTTGGAAAGAGCACTTCACCGATATAAACCTCATCCTTGAAAATCCTGGCGATACCCAGCGCATCCGGAACTCCGGCGCTATAAGGCGATCTCATGGAGGCAATATTGTGAACAGGCACCATAATGGTCGTTTCGCCAATACGAACGGCTTTATGATCTGTTGGACCGGCACCGCCTTTACGGCCGCCGTTGTCCGTTTTTCCTTCCAGGCGAAGACCGTAAGATTGTAATTCAGTTAACAATTGTGATGATGTCATAGTTCCTCCATTTGATCAGTTAACCTTAAACTCTTATCTGTTATACTGGCATGCTGATAAGCTGTTCTATCAACGTTTAGGGATAATAACTCCGGCCTCGAATAATGACCTACCGAATCCATCATGCGCTTGCGCTTATCGATCAAACGCATATCCATGTCAGCATATATTATGCCTTCCCCCTGGGTCAGCGGCTCACAAAGGTGCTTGCCCTCGGGGGATATAATCATCGTGTTGCAGCCACCACGCAAAGCGTTTTGTAGTTTTTCATCAGGCGTGATAGATTTGATCTGGTCTTCATCCAGCCAGCCTGTTGCATTGATCACAAAGCAGCCGGACTCTAATGCATGGTGACGCATGGTTACTTCCATCTGATCAGCGAATATTTGCCCCACCAGTGAACCGGGAAATTGCCCACAATGAATTTCCTCATGGTCAGCCATTAAAGCATAACGGGCCAACGGATTATAATGCTCCCAGCAAGCCAATGCCCCTATGTTGGCAATTTTAGTTTGCACTGCTTTCAAGCCGCTGCCATCACCTTGTCCCCAGATCATGCGTTCATGGTAGGTAGGCGTTATTTTACGGCGTTTTAAAAGCAGTTCACCGTCAGTATCAAATATCAGTTGCGTATTGTAAAGTGTACCATGATCACGTTCATTTACGCCCAATACAACCACCATACCGGCATCTTTTGCAGTAGCGGAAACCATATCTGTCAGCGGTCCGGGAACCATGACCGCTTCATCATAGAGCTTAAGATGATCAGCACCCTGTAATGCTGGCGGCAGGATAAATGAAAAATAGGGATAGTTGGGAACGCAGGTTTCCGGGAATACGATAATATCCGCACCCTTTGCCGCGCTGGACCTGATCATGTTACATACCTTTTCAGTTGTAGCAAGGCTATTGTTCAACACAGGCTTTAACTGTGCTGCCGCTGCTTTGATGATTGCTTTTGATGCCATAATAGAGGTGTTGATTGAAGGATAATTTTATACAGTCCAGGTATCAAATATGAATGCGCCTTCTTTACGGTGGATCAATTGAATATCCAGTACATCGAGCGGGCTGATTGGTTTAATACCGGCAAGCAGGTTAGGTTCACCTAAACCGTATAGTGCCTGTAGTGCGAAACGGCAAGCGAATACTTTGCCACCTTCATCCATAAATTTGGTTAACCGGTCAGAATAAGCCATGTGTCCGGGGAATGCCTCGTCTCCTAATTTAGGGAAGCCACGTAAAACACCCAATGTAACGCCAGGGCCGTATAATAAAATAGAAGTATCAAAACCTTTGCGGAGCAAACGGGTGGCGGTAAGAATATTTACCAGGCCTATTGAACCTTCAAACGCTACTGTATGAAAAGTGACCAATGCTTTTTGGCCCGCTTCTGCCTTTACATCTTCAAAAACTTTCTCTTCGTAATCAACTAAGAAATCACCTTTTTTATTTGCTGCTAATTCAACTTTTGGCATAATTTTAATTTTTAAAATGTTTAAAATGAGTTAATTAATTTTATACAGTAAAAATATGTGTTAACTTATTTGAAAAAAGTGCTTTTTGTGGTAATAATTAGTGGAATAGTGGTTGTATTTACCGAATTTATGAACCATACAGTGTTTTTTTGTAAAACACATTGAAAATATTTGATTAAATTTTATAATTCATAAATATTTTTGGTGATTTTCCAATAATTGTTAAAATATGAGTGATTATTTATAAAATTTTACAAGATTCAAGATTGTAAATAACAGAATTAGGATTTATTGCGAAGTGCAAAAGAAAATCTGTTTAATAATTATTAATATTTCTAAAAAGTCTGAATAAAAAATGAAAATACTTAAGTTATATACTTTAAAAATTGATTTTAATTCAATTGTCGAGCAAAATAAAGGGCATTACTTAATTTTTACTACGAAGAAAGCGCCCATAATTAATTATGGGCGCTCAACTAATTATAAACTTTAAAGGTTTACACTAATTAAATAAACACTCCTTATGATAAGGAACAGGAAGCACTTACAATTGGTGTCATTAAAAAACCTCTTTGACAGACACCGTTTATTAACCAGGCAAAACCCCCAGTTTATTAGATATATTACCAATACAGAAATCGCCCGGTATCTTTATGTAACCAGGGAAACGATAAGCCGAGCTATGTTAAAAATGGTCGAAAAAGCCCGATGCGCTTGTGATTAGAATCACTATTTGATTTTTCCGGGAGCTGTGTTTTTGATTATAAAATCAGAAATATGCTGCTTTCAACCGGGAATTTCCGGCCCGTCGTAAGGGTTTTCCATCGCACCAGCGATCATTTGCAAGCGGTGTCTGCAACGCTCGTCTTTTGGATCAGCCAGCATTAATTGTATATTCATGTCAACAGATTCACGCACCCTAAGTTGCCTGGTTGCCCTGTCCAGGCGTAATGTTTCCGGTAATTTGGCATGTTCAAAATAGGCAATCAACTCTTCATCTGTCATTCGGCAAAAGTAAAAAGACGATTCACATTTCGGATAATAATATAAAAATTAGTTAAAGCTAAAATAAACTCGCCTGTTCGCTTGCCGGTCCTTGTAAATCCTGCTGGTAAGCACGGATCATGATAATAAGCTCAGGGCCATACTGCGTGGCTTTATACGCCCCGACACCTTTGATACTGCCCAATGCTTTCAGGGTTGCCGGTAGTTTTTCAGCAACAGATGCCATGGTCTTCTCCGTCATGACCATGTTGGGCATGACCTTTTCTTTTGCCGCAACTTGTTCCCGCCAGGCCAGCAACTGTTCATAAAATTGCTCATTGGGTATCGCATTCAAAGCCCTCAGGTAAGAACGGTCATGGGTATTTATCTTACTCTTGGTGAGTGCTAAATAAGATTCCGTCGTAAAAGGGTGAAGCGAAAAATGCTCCATCAGACTAATTCGGTTCATTAACCAAATGATCAGTTGGTCGGCTTTTGCAGCTTTATCTTTTGATTGGTCGATCAGGAAAGGCAAATTTTTATGCAGGGCCTCGGTAGCCGTGCGCAGTTGATCCAGGAAATAGCCGGCGGCTTGCTGGCTGCGCTCTGCTTTTAACTGCCGGGTGAACTTTTCAGCCACGCTTATGATATCCTTTCCTAGGTTGGGCAGCAGGCTTTGGAAGTCATGAAGCCTGGTTTGAAGCGGCCCAAAATTGAATAACTCTCCCAGCAGGAATTGCCGGTATAGTTCCTTATCATTTTCCAGCCGTTCCCTGTCGGGCTGCAATATCCGGGCCTGTTCATTAAAGCGGGTAACCGCCGGATCGCCGATGATATTATGCGCAGCTATCGGGTTACGCAAAACCATACCTGACAGGCTGCGGCAGCGGCTTAAAGCCACATAAGCCTGGCCATGGGCAAAAGATTCAGACACATCAATGATGGCTTTATCAAAACTTAATCCCTGGCTTTTGTGTATGGTGATTGACCAGGCCAATTTTAAGGGGATCTGCGCAAAGCTGCCGGAATTGGTTTCATTAATAGCTTCACCTTCCAGCTGGTATTTGATATTGGTCCATTCCAGTGCTTCAACCGCTATTTCTTTATCGTCCCGGCCGCACTGAACAAAAACCGTACTCCCTTCAATATGGCTTACTGTTCCAATCTTTCCATTGTAGTATAATTTTTCGGCTGAACTATCATTCTTAACGAACATAACTTGCGCGCCAATTTTAAGTTTCAGGCTGATCTCAGTAGGGTAGGCATCTCTTGGATAGTCGCCGAGGACAGTTGCCGTAAATTCAAATTCCTGTCCAGGCAATGCTTCCAGGTACTCTTTGTTGATCTGCTGGGCTATACTATTGTGGGTGGTCAGCGTAATATAGGGTTCTTCGATGGTGGGCCGGAAATCCGGCTGGTACCTTGCATTTAAGAGCTCTAGTCCGGCAGTGCTGATGGTTTGATTACGCACGTCATTCAGTATATCGACGAATGCCTGTTCCTTTTGCCGGAATACATGATTCAGTTCTATCCGCACATAAGGCGCCTTTTGAATCACCTGGCTACTAAAAAAATAGGGTGTGGCATAATAAGGCCTGAGTATGCTCCATTCATCATCCCTGATAATGGGGCTTAATTGTGAAAGGTCACCGATCAGCAACAGTTGCACACCGCCGAAGGGATGCCGGGAACCTTTTACGTTGCGCAGGATGAGGTCGATCTGGTCCAGCACATCCGGCCTGACCATGCTGACCTCATCGATGATCAGCAGTTCCAGGTTGGCCAGCAGTTCTTTCTTTTCCGCGCTGTAATGTGCTTCCGGCCGTTCTGTGCCCGATGGGATGACCGGTGCGAAGGAAAGCTGAAAAAAAGAGTGGATGGTCATGCCACCTGCATTTATCGCTGCAACACCCGTAGGTGCCACCACAGCCAGCTTTTTTTGGGAAGATTGCCGCAGGTTTTG
>JAQGMQ010000853.1 GCA_028292305.1 Rhodoferax sp. | reverse complement strand
CCATACGGGGCCAGCCATTCCAGGCGTTCGATGTAAGTGCTGGGGCGGAACTCGCCCTGCGCGTCGAAGTCGGTGATGGGGAACGACAGCAGGCCGGAGCCCATGATGGTTTTGAGTTCTTGAGGATGCATGGCGACAGAGGTGAAGTGGGGGATGGGGTGAAGCAGGCCGGCGTCATTCCGGCTTGATGTTGGCGGCGGTGGCGATCTTTTTCCAATTGGCGGCGTCCTTCAGCAGGAAGGCGCCAAATTGCTCGGGCTGGTCGGCGATCACCTCGGTGCCCTGCTCGGCCAGGTGGGCCTTGAAGGCGGCGTCGTTCAGGATGCCGGCCAGCGCCGCATTCAGTTTGGCCACCACGTCCTTCGGCGTGCCTCTGGGCGCCAGGATGCCCTGCCACGATCCCGACACATAACCCGGCAGGCCGGATTCGGCCACGGTGGGAATGTCCTTCGTGGCCGGCATGCGCTGGGCGCTGGACACGGCGATCGCACGGATGCGCCCACCCGCCATCTGCGGCATGCTGGCCAGCAGGCCGACCAGCGTCACGTCGACCTCGCCGCTGATCAGCGCATTCAGCGCGGCGGCACCGCCCTTGTAAGGCACCGAGGTCATGTCGATGCCGCTCATCGTCTTGAGCTGCAGCGCGGCCAGCTTGGTGGCCTGGTTGCCGGCCGCAAAATTGAGCTTGCCCGGGTGGGCTTTTGAATACGCCAACAGTTCCTTCAGGTTGGTCGCGGGCAGCGCGGCGGTCACCGCCAGCGCATGCGGCGAGAAGCTGACCATCGTCACCGGCGCCAGGTCCTGCAGCGGGTCGTAGGTCATCCTGGCCATGACCAGCGGGCTCACGGTCAGGGTGGAGATGTCGACGATGAGCAGGGTGTAGCCGTCGGGTGCGGCACGGGCCACCACTTCGGCGCCCAGGTTGCCGTCGGCCCCCGGCCGGTTCTCGACGATGACGGACTGGCCCCAGGCGGTGCCGAGCTTCTGGCCGATGGAACGCGCCAGCACGTCCGACGTGCCGCCCGCGGCAAACGGCACCACGATGCGGATCGGCCGGTTGGGATAGGTGGCGGCGGTGGTCTGGGCCAGGCTGGCGCCAGCGGCGGTGAGCGCCAGCGCACCCAGGGTCAGCGTTCGCAGGAAAAGGCGTTTCTTCATGGTGACTCCTTCAGGTTTCATTGCGGGCCGCTGCGCGGCAGGTCATCAACGGGCGACTCCGCTGGTGCGCACCGTGGCATCGGCACGCTGGCGCACTTCGGGCTTCAGGCGTGTGCCCAGGCCGGCGCCAACCGGCGCCAGGGCCTGGCCGTTGTCGATCACGGGCAAGACGTCGACCAGGTCCTGGTACCAGGTGGCGAGGCTGGCCCGCACCACTTCCTGGAAGATGGCCGTGGGCGCGTTCAACGCCAGGTGCAGGCCGGCCATCAAGGCGATGGGGCCGGTGCAGTCGTGCGGTGCCACCGGCTTGCCGTGTATCTCGGCCAGCGCGGCGATCTTGCGGCCTTCGGTGAAGCCGCCGCACCAGGCCAGGTCGAGCATCACCACGTCCAGCGCGTCGGCGGCCAACAGGTTGCGGAAGGTCTTGGCGCCGCCCAGGGTCTCGCTGCCGCAGATGAACGCGCGGGTCTGCCGGCGCAAGTCCAGCAAGGCGGCGGCATCGTCCATCTTGGAGATCGGGTCTTCCACCCAGAACACGCCGTAGTCTTCGAGCGCATGGCAGATGCGTGCCGCGGCGTGCGTGCCCCAGAGGCTATGCAGTTCGGCCATGACCTCGATGCGGTCGCCCACGGCATGGCGGATCTTGCGAAAGGGCTCGAGCCCGGTCTTCAGATCGGCCAGGCTGATGGTGTTGCCGCCACTGGCCGCGGCGAGGGCATCGAAGGGCCAGATCTTCATGGCCGAGTAGTTTTCGGACAGCAGGCTTTCGGCCAGCGCGCCCGCGTCCTGCATGAAGGCCACTTGGTCGTCGTAAGGCCCCACGCTGGCCTCTTTCTCGCCGATCAGGCGGCGTTGCGCGCCGGTGTTGAACGCATAACCCGCACAGGTGTTGTAGACCGGCACGCTCTGGCGCGCACCGCCGCCCAGCGCCTCGTACACCGGCACGCCCTGGCGCTGGCCGGCCAGGTCCCACAGCGCGATGTCCACCGCGCTGGCGGCCCGGATCTCGGCACCGCTGCTGTTGAAGCCGAGGTAGGGGTTCATCAGGTGCCGCGACACCGCCGAGATCTGCCGCGCGTCGCGGCCGATGAGCCAGGGGGCCACGGTTTCGTGCAGGACAGCTTCCACCGCCTGCGCGCCGCGGAAGGATTCGCCGAGGCCGACCAGCCCGTCGTCGGTCTCGATCTCGAGCCAGATGAGATTGGGGCGGTCGGCAATGCGGACGGTGCGTAGGGCGGTGACGAGGGACATGGACGTGGCGCTGGTGAAAGTAGGCGCATCTTAAAAGGCCATGGCAAAGCTGTCAAACAGATTATTAATTCTGTTTTACAGCATTGCCGCACAGGCCGAGACTGTGGCGTGGACAAGGCACAATTCCCCGATGCCATCATTTCCCCCTCTCACCGCCTCGCTGAGCGACCAGGCCTACGACCAGGTGCTGGCGCTGCTGAGCCTGCCGGAGTTCCCGCGCGACACCCGTCTGCCCAGCGAGAACGCGATGGCGGAAACGTTCGGCGTGTCACGGCCGGTGCTGCGGCAGGCGTTGTCGCGCCTGCGGTCCGAGGGGCGCATCTATGCGCGCAAGGGTTCGGGCAACTATGTGGGCGACCCCGGGCTGCCGGTCGAAGCCATCCTGTTCGGTGCCTTGTCCAGCATTCCCGACGTGCGGAGTTTTCTGGAGTTCCGCTGCCTGCTCGAAGGCGAGAGCGCGGCCCGTGCGGCGCAGCGCCGCGACAAGACCGACATCGCCCTCATCCAGCAGCGCCGCCTGCAATTCGAAGAGGCGGTGGACGCCGGTGGTTCGGGCATCGAGGAAGACATCGCCTTCCACGCCGCGATTGCGCAAGCCAGTGGCAACCGTTTTTTTGCGCTGACCATCACGGCCCTGGCCGAGCAGACGCGCTTCAGCATCCGCCTGGTGCGCGAGCTGTCGAACAAACACGCGCCTTCGCGTTTTGCCGAGGTGAAGAAGGAACACGCGGCCATCGGCAAAGCCATCGCATCGGGCAACGCGGAGGCGGCGCGCCTGGCCATGACCGCCCATTTGCAGGGCGGCATCGGCAGGCTGTTCGGCCATTGACCATCCCCTGCGTCCATGCCGACCCACCCATTCCCCTCACTCGACGAACTGCGCCGCTACGCGATTGCGCGCAGCCTGTTCAAACCGACCACCCTGCCGGCGGCGATCCGCAAGCTCGGTTTCGTGCAGGCCGACCCGATGCGCGCCCCGGCCCGCGCGCAAGACCTGATCCTGCGGCTGCGGGTGCGTGACTACCGGGCCGGCGATCTGGAGCAGCGGTATGCGCGCTTGCAGATCGAAGAAGACTGCCTCGTCAACTACGGCTTCGTGGAACGCAAGACGCTGGCGCTGCTGCACCCGCGCCAGCCACGTGAAGCCTGGGACGCCAAGACCCAGGCCGACGCCGAGCAGATGCTGGAGTTCGTGCGCGGCCGCGGCGCCACGCATCCCAAACACGTGCTGGAAGCCTTCAGCCACCACGGCCGCATGCCCGGCTACTGGGGCGGCGAACTCAATGTAAGCACGCAGTTGCTGGACGGCCTGCACTACCGCGGTCTGCTGCGCGTGCAGCGCCGCGACAGCGGCACGCGGGTCTACCAGCACGTCGCGCATCCGGCGCAGGCGCAGACGCCCGAAGCACGCCGGCTGCGTGCCGAGGCACTGCTGGACATGGTGGTCGCGCTGTACGCGCCTTTGCCGTCGGCCAGCCTGGGTTACCTGGCGACGTTGCTGCGCCTGGGTGCGCCCGACATCCAGCCCGAGATTCGCCAGGTGGTGAAAGCCGCGAAGGACCGCTACGGCCATGCGCTGGTCGCGGGCCACACCTGGTATTGGCCGGCCGATGAAAATCCGCGGTCCAGACGGCACGTGGTGGACGACGGCCTGCGCATGCTGGCGCCGTTCGACCCCATCGCCTGGGACCGCCGCCGCTTCGAAGCGTTCTGGGGTTGGGTCTATAAGTTCGAGGCCTATGTGCCGGCCGCCAAACGCACCATGGGGCACTACGCGCTGCCGCTGTTGTGGCAAGGCCAGATGCTGGGCTGGGCCAACCTGAAGCTGGTGCAGGGCCGGCTCACGCACACGCTGGGCTTTGCGGCGGGCCGCCGCCCCACGGGCGCCGCGTTCAAGCTGGCGCTCGACGAGGAACTGGAACGGATGCGGGTGTTTCTCGGCGCCAGTTGAGCCGGCACCAACGCCGGTGAGGCCCTACGCTGCGTTCGGCACCGGCCCCACATAACGCCCGCGCGGCCGGATCACCTGGGCCACGCCCAATTGCTCCAGGCTGTGCGCCAGCAGCCCCACGCTGCGCGCCGTGGCGAACAGGCCGAAGGCGGCATCGGCGGGCAGGCGGTGGTGCGCCACCAGGGCCGCCAGGGCCACGTCGATGTTGGGCTGCAGGCCGGTCAGTTGCTCCACCTTGGCGATGAAGCGGGAGATGACCTGGGGCGGCTCGAACAAGGCCAGCAGCGCCGCCGCCCGCGGGTCGCCATCGGGATACAGGTGGTGGCCGAAGCCGGCCAGTGGCAGGCCCGTCGACAGGTAATGCGCCACCACCTTGTCTTCACCCAGCCGCTCCACCTCGCTGAACAACGCCTGCACGCGGCCCGAGGCATCGCCGTGCAACGGGCCCGACAACGTGGTCAGCCCGGCCAGCAGGCAGGCCGGCAACGAGGCACCGGTCGATGCCGCGATGCGCGCCACGAAGGCCGAACTGGTCAGCTCGTGGTCGACCAGCAGCACCATGGCCGTGCGCAACAGTTCGGCCACCGCGGCGGGTTGCTTCCAGCCTTTTGCGAAGCGCAGGTGCAGCGGCTGGTGGCCAGGCTGGGCGCCGAAGGCGGTGGCCAGGCGGCCCACCAGGCTTTGGCCCTCGCTGTGCAACACGCGGGTCAGGCGGCCACGGGTGGAATGCCCGTCGGCCGCCAGCCCGGCCAGCGCGGTGAAGGCGGCCACGCGGCCACGCTGGGCGCGAGGTTCAGGCTTGACGGCACGCTCCGCCGCGGGCGGCAACGCACAAGAAAAGTCGACCGCCTGCTCGGCGCCCCACAACAGCTGCGCCACCTGTTCCACGTTGGCCGACCGGGCCAGGCCCACCGCATCCTGGCCGCGGTAATACGGCCGACCTCGGAAGAACGCACACAGCGCCGTGGGGATGCTGGGCTCGGAGCCGAAGAGGGTGTTGGCCGCCAGCGTCTCGTGTTTGCGGCCGGCCTCCTTGCGTTTGGCCAGGCCGGCCACGTCTTCGGCGCGGTACAGGCTGCGCCGCGTATCGGCCGGATCGGGCATCACCTCGAGCTTGCCGCGGCTGACGTAGGCATACACCGTTTGCGGCCGCACCCCCAGCAGGCTGCAGGCCTCGTTCATTGAAATCCAGGAAGCCATGGTTGGGTGTCATGTATCTATATATGTTGATTTTATACGTCAATATTGACCAATAGATCAATGGCTTACTAAGATGCGGCCAACCCTGAACACCTGGCTGAACCCATGAAACCCCGGCTCCTGCAACTCAACCCGATCCTGATCCCTGCGATCAACGACCAGCTGGCCGCGCTCTACAGCGTGCACAAACTCTTCAAGATGGCGGACCCGGCCGGCTGGCTGCGTGAACACGGCGCTTCCATCGCCGCCGCCATCACCGGCGGCCACACCGGCATTTCACGCGCGGTGCTGGAGCAGTTGCCCAACCTCAAGGTGGTGGCCGTCAACGGCGTGGGCACCGACGCGGTGGACCTGGCCTACTGCCGTGCGCGCGGCCTGCCCGTCACCGCCACGCTGGGCGCCCTGACCGAGGACGTGGCCGACCTGGCCATCGGCCTGCTGATCGCCACCTGCCGCAACCTCTGCGCCGGCGACCGCTTCGTGCGCGACGGCCAGTGGGAGCTGCATCCGCAGCCCAGCGCCATCCCGCTGGCCCGCCGGTTCAGCGGCATGCGCATCGGCATCGTCGGCATGGGCCGCGTGGGCCGGGCCGTGGCGCTACGGGCGGCGGCGTTTGGCTGCCCGATCAGCTACACCGACCTGCGGCCCATGGACGACGTGGCACACCGCTTCGTGCCCAGCCTGATCGACCTGGCACGCGACGCCGACGCACTGGTGCTGTGCGCGGCGGCCGACTCGGCCGAGGGCATCGTCAACGCGGCCGTGCTGGAAGCGCTGGGCCCGCGCGGCTTCCTGGTCAACGTGGCGCGGGGCCGCCTGGTCAACGAGGCCGACCTGACCGCGGCACTGCTCGCCGGCCGCATCGCCGGTGCCGGGCTGGACGTGTTCGTCGACGAGCCGCGGGTGCCGCTGGCACTGCGCCAGGCCGACAACGTGACCCTGCAGGCCCACCGCGCCAGCGCCACCTGGGAGACCCGCACCGCCATGGGCGAAATGGTGCTGGCCGGCATTGCCCAGGCACTGGCGGGTAAGCGCCCGGCGATGAGCCTGACCACCTGAGGCCGGGATGGCGACATACGTATTCCCGCCGGCCGCGACGACCACCTTGCCGGTGCGGGGCAGCGACGACGCCTTCCCCGTGGGCCGCGTGTTCTGCATCGGCCGCAACTACCGGTGGCGCGCCGACGAAGCGCCGCCCACCGAGATGCCGGCCTGGTTCATGAAGCCCGCCAGCGCGGTGGTGCCCGCCCAAGGCGCCCTGCCCTATCCGCCGGGCACCGCCGACTTCTGCCATGAGATCGAGCTGGTCGCGGCCATCGGTCGCGGCGGTCGCGACATCGACCCGGCCGAGGTCGAGGCACAGCACATCTGGGGCTATGCCGCCGGCCTGGACCTCACGCGGCGCGACCTGCAGCAACAGGCCAAGCGCGCCGGCGGTCCATGGGAACCGGCCAAGGCCTTCGACCACTCGGCCCCCTGCACGCCGCTGGTGCCGGCGGCGGCTTGCGGCCACCCGAGGCGGGGCGCGGTGTGGCTCATGGTCAACGGCATCGAGCGGCAACGCGCCGACGTGGCCGAGCTGTTGTGGCCGGTGCCCGAACTGGTGGCCATGTTGTCGCGGTCGGTGACGCTGTTGCCGGGCGACCTGGTCTACACCGGCACCCCGGCGGGCGTGGGCGCGCTGCAACCCGGCGATGTCATCAGCGCCGGCGTGGCGGGCATCGGCCAGTTTTCCATGACCGTCGACCAGGCCCCGAACCCTCATCAAAAACACGGAGACTCCAAAAAATGAACACCCCCCTGAACAAGATTGCGCTGGTCACCGGCGCCGGCAGCGGCATCGGCCGGGCCGCGGCGCTGGGCCTGCTGAACGACGGCTGGACGGTCGTGCTGGCCGGCCGCCGCGCCGAGCCGCTGCAGGCGCTGGTGGCCGAGGCCGAAACACGCGGCCAGACGGCCCTGGCCGTGCCCACCGACGTGACCGAGCCGGCCAGCGTGGAGGCGCTGTTCGCTGCCATCGAAGCCCGCTTCGGCCGGCTCGACGTGTTGTTCAACAACGCCGGCGTGAACGCCCCCGCGCTGCCGATGGATGAGCTGCCGCTGGAGAAATGGTTCAGCGTGCTCAACACCAACGTGACCGGCGTGTTCCTGTGCGCCCGCGCCGCCTTCGGCCTGATGCGCCGCCAGTCGCCGCAGGGCGGCCGCATCATCAACAACGGCTCGATCTCGGCCCACACGCCGCGGCCCTTCACCGCGCCCTACACCGTCAGCAAACACGCGGTGACGGGCCTGACCAAGGCGCTGTCGCTGGACGGCCGGGCCTTCAACATCGTGGCCAGCCAGATCGACATCGGCAATGCGCTGACCGAGTTGTCCGAGCGCATGACCCGCGGCGTGCTGCAGGCCAACGGCACGACCGCGCCCGAGCCCATGATGGACGCGACCCACGTGGCCAACGCCGTGCGCCACATCGCCGCGCTGCCGCTCGAGGCCAACGTGCTCAACATGACCATCATGGCCAGCGCGATGCCCTTCGTCGGGCGCGGCTAAAGAACTACACGGCCACCGGCATCGCCGATGCCCGTGCGCACGAAGAAGATTCATCCACCCCAAGAGGAGACAACCATGCCTTTCACGTTCAAGCGCACATCCCCGTGCACATCCCTGCTGAAGACGCTCGCTGTCTCGGCCTCGCTGGCCATCGTGCCGACCCTGGTCTCGGCCCAGGCCTACCCGACCCACGCCATCAAGATCATCGTGCCGGCCCCGCCCGGCGGCGCAATCGACATCATTGCCCGCATCGTCGGCGACAAGATGGGCGCGGCCATGGGCCAGCCGGTGATCGTCGACAACCGGCCCGGCGCGTCCAACAACCTGGGCACCGATGTGCTGGCCAAGGCCGCGCCCGACGGCTACACCATCGGCATCGTCGGCGGCAGCCACAACACCAACAAGTTCCTGTTCAAGAACCTCGGTTGGGACCCGGAGAAAAGCTTCGAGCCCATTGTCTACACCCACGAGGTGCCGCTGGTGTTCGCCATCGCCCCGCAGATTCCGGCCAAGACCCTGCCCGAGCTGGTGGCCTGGATGAAGGCCAACCCGAACGACGCCAAGGTGGCCACCTCGGGCCGCGGCAGCGCCCAGGAGATGGCGGCCGAAATGTTCCGCATGGCCAGTGGTGTGCAGATGCTGCTGGTGCCGTACAAGGGCTCTTCGGCCGCCCACCCCGATCTGCTGGCCGGGCGCACCGCGCTGTACATCGACACCATCAGCGCCATCCAGTCGCAGGTGAAGGCCGGCAACGTGCGGGCCGTGGCGGTGTCGACCAAAAAGCGGGCCATGTCGCTGCCCGACGTGCCCACCGCCGACGAACAGGGCCTCAAGGGTTTCGACGCCAACACCAACGGCGGTTTCCTGGCGCCGGCCGGCACGCCCAAGCCGATCATCGCCAGGCTCAATGCCGAGATCAACGCGGCGCTGAAGCTGCCCGACGTGCGGGCCAAGCTGGAAGCGGCCGGCATCGAGATCCAGGGCGGCACGCCGCAGGAATATGCGGCGCTGATCAAGTCCGACCTCGCCAAATGGGGCAAGGTGGTGAAGGCCGCCGGCATCGAGGCCGAGTAAGTCGGCAGGCGTTGACGCGCGGCTACGGCTTCGGCAGCACCGCCGCCTCCATCGCCGCGGCGGTTTCCTCCAGCCCGCGAACCCGCAGCGCGGCCACGACGCCCAGGCGGTCGCGCTCTTCCTTGTTCTGGCTGAGCTTGGACACCGCGTCGATGCGCTCGACCTCGACTTCGATGCCGACGATGGCGGCGATCAGCCGGTCGATGTAGTCGCGCTCCGAGTCGCCCATCTTCCAGGGTTTGGGCTCGGCGGCACGGGCCTCATGGGTGCGCGTGAGCTTGGCCACCACGCCGCGCAGGAACTTCTCGTCGTCACGAATCCGCAGCCTGCCGTGCACATGCACGATCTGGTAGTTCCAGGTGGGCACCTGGCGGTGGAACTCGTGTTTGCTGGGGTACCAGTTGGGGGACACATAGGCGTCGCCGCCCTGGAACATCACCATCACGGCATCGCCGTCCTTGCTTTGCGTCCACAGCGGATTGGCGCGAGCCACATGCGCCTGCAACACGCCGTGCGCGCCCGCATCGGGGTTGAACTCGAACGGGATATGGGTGGCGTCGAGCCCGGCCGGCCCGTTCACCACCAGTGCGCCGAAGGGGTGCGCGGCGATGATGCGGTGGATCTCCTCCGGCCGGGTTTCTTCGAAGTGTCTGGGGATGTACATGGTGGGGCTCCGCGGGCTTAAAATTGACTTGAGCATGAATATACATTGTCATAGGTCAAAATGAAAGTCACCGGTTCCACCGTTGCTGAAATTTACGAGAGTGTGCGGCTGCAAGTGCTTTCGGGTGGCCTGAAGGCCGGCGACACCCTGCCGCCGGTGCGCGAGCTGGCCGCGCAACTGGCGGTCAACCGCAACACGGTGGCCTCGGCCTACAAACGCCTGGCCGGCGACGGCATCGCGGTGACCCAGGGCCGCCTCGGCACCACGATCTATACGCCGCCCGACCAAGGCGAGCAGGAAGGCCGCAGCCCGGATTCGCCACTGCGCGACATGGCCAGCGGCAACCCCAACCCGCTGTGGCTGCCGAACGTGGCGGCCTTGCTGTCGGCCGCGCACTTTTCGCCGCGCCTCTACGGCGATGCCACCGTCAACGACGGCCTGCGCGCGTTGGCCGCCAGCTGGTTCGAGGGCGACTGCCCCGCGGGCCATGCGCTGGACCTGAGCCACGGCGCGGTGGATGCCATCGAGCGGCTGGCGGCCGCGCACCTGGTGGTTGGCGACAAGGTGGCGGTCGAAGATCCGTGCTTCCTGGGCACCATCAACGCCCTGCGGATCGCCGGCATGCAGACGGCCGGCGTGGCCATCGATGCCGAGGGCATGTTGCCCGCGGCCCTGGAGGCGGTGCTGAAGGCCGGCGCCCGCGCGGTGCTGGTCACGCCGCGCGCGCACAACCCGACCGGCTGCAGCCTGACGCCCGAGCGCGCCGCGGCACTGCAGAAAGTGCTGGCCCGGTATCCGCATGTGCTGGTCGTCATCGACGACCACTTCGCGTTGCTGGCCGACTCGCCCTACCACTCGCTGCTGCCGGCCAGCACCACCCGCTGGGCCCTGGTGCGCTCGATGTCGAAGGCGCTCGGGCCCGATCTGCGGCTGGCGTTCGTGGCCAGCGACCCGGCCACGTCGCAGAAGCTGCGCCTGCGGCTGGCCCCGGGCATGACCTGGGTCAGCCACCTGCTGCAGGACCTGGTGGAAGCCTGCCTGCGCTCGGCCGCGGTGGCCGCGCAGATCAGGTTCGCGCGTGAATCCTATGCGGCGCGCCGCCAGGAAATGCTCGGTGCGCTGAGCGACCAGGGCATTTCCGCCCAGGCCCCGATGGACGGGTTCAATGTCTGGGTGCCGCTCGCGCCCGGCACTCCCCTCACAGGCGATGGCCGCGCCGTGTGCCACGCCATGGCCCGGCTGGGCTGGCTGGTGCGCGCGGGTGATGCGTTCGACGTGCAGCAACAGACCCAGGCGCTGCGCATCACGGTGTCGACGCTCGAGCCCGGGCAGGCGGCGCTGCTGGCGCGTGATCTGCGCCGCTGCCTGGTGCGGTAGGGCTGTTGCGCCGTCGCGCCGGTCAGGCGGGTCGGCGTGGAATCATCAGCCGGTGTTCGCCTTTCTGCACCACCTGGCCGTGCTGGTTGATCAGCTCGCACGGGAGGATGACGATGCCCCAGCCCGGCTTGCTCCTGGACGCCCGCATGCTTTCGACGCGGAACTTCACATGCACCACATCGTTGATCTTGATGGGCAACAGGAAGTCCCAGGTCCAGCCCAGCGACATGCCCGGCAGGAAGCGGTATTCGCACTGCGTCTTCAAGCCATCGGCCACCGACAGGCCCATCAGCCCATGCGCCACGCGGCCGCCGAAGTGCGAGGCGTTGGCATAGGCCTCGTCGACGTGCACCGGCGTGAAGTCGCCCGACACTTCGGCATAGGCGTCGATGCGTTCGGCGGTGAACACATAGGTCGGGCTGCTGCATTCGTCGCCGACGGTGGCGTCGTCCCAGTAGCGTTCGGGCGTGGTGAAACTGATGGCTGGTTTGGGCATGGTTGGCTCCTGGTGAACGAGAAGAAGATGATCGGCAAGGCCGGCGGCTATGGGCCGAGGCCGAAGAAGGCGCGGTACAACCCAATCTGCGACGACAGC
>JAQGMQ010000844.1 GCA_028292305.1 Rhodoferax sp. | reverse complement strand
ACCGAGCAGGTCGCGTTTCACACCGGCAACCTGGTGCCGGGCATCGATGTCTCGAACGACCCGCTGTTGCAGGGGCGCATGTTCTCGTATGTCGACACGCAGCTCACCCGGCTTGGCGGGCCGAATTTTCACGAGATCCCGATCAACCGGCCGGTGTGCCCCATGCACAACATGAACCGCGACGGTTTCCACCGGCAGACCATCGCCAAGGGACGCATCAACTACGAACCAAGTTCGATCGACGCGCCGCCGATCCGGGAAGTGCCCGTCGGGCAGGGTGGTTTCGCCAGCTACCCCGAGGCCATGAGCGGCCCCAAATTGCGCCACCGCTCGGAAACCTTCGCTGACCACTATTCGCAGGCCACTTTGTTCTGGCAGAGCCAGACGGCAGTCGAGCAGCAGCACATCGCCGAAGCGCTGCAGTTCGAACTTGCTAAGGTCAATGTGCCGGCTGTGCGCATGCGCATGTTGTCGAACCTGGTCAACGTCGACCGTGATCTCGCCATGCGCGTGGCCACGGTGCTCGGGGTGGCGGTGCCATCGCCCAGTGCGCGGTCGGGCAACAAGCGTTATGCCAACTCGCCAGCCCTGAGCATGATCGCCCGCGGCAACCCGAAGACCATCGTCGGGCGCCAGGTGGCTTTTCTTGCGGCCGACGGCGTGGACCTGAACGGGCTGCAGGCAATGAAAGCGGCCTTGGTCAAAGCTGGTGCCACGGTCAAGCTGCTGTCGACCCATCTCGGCAACCTGCGGGCTGTGAGCGGCGGCAGCCTGCCGGTAGACCACCTGATCGTGACCATGCCGTCGGTGGTGTTCGATGCCGTGGTCGTGCTGGGCGGGGCCGAAAGCCTGGCCCAGTTGAAGGCCAGCGGTGATGCCGTGCACTTTGTTCGCGAAGCATTCAAGCACGCCAAGCCGATTGCCGGCCTGGCGGAAGGCGCGGACTTTCTGTCGGCAGCCGGCGTGCTGGGCATGGTGAAGCCCGAAGGCGTTTCCGTGGGCACCGACCCTGTGGCGCTGGCGAACAGCTTCATCGCCGATCTGGCGCAGCACCGCCAATGGACGCGGGTCAACAAGGACGGCATGGCCGCCTGACCTGCTCGCACCACGTCAAACCACATCCAGGAATCACCATGTCGAACAATGAACCCACACCTGCCGACACCTCCACCAGCGAACCCGTGCCAGGGTTTCAAAATGGCGCCGACCCCAATGAGTCGAAGCCCGGCTCCTCCGTCGAGCGGCCGGGCACCTTGACGCCGTTCGCGGTACCCAAGGACGGCTCGGCGCCGCCTGCTGCCAACGATCCCGCGACCTCGCAAGTGATACCCCACCCATGAACACCACCTTGTCCGGAATAGTCTTCGAGCAGCCTGACATCTGCGCCGCGCTGGACGGACTCAGCGATGCCGAGCTCGACAAGCTGGCGTTTGGTGTGATCGGCTTTGACGCCGAGACCCTGGTCCGGCGTTACAACGCCATCGAGTCGCAGATGGCCGGCCTGGCGCCCGCGCGTGTGCTGGGCTCGGCGCTGTTCACCGCGGTGGCTCCATGCATGAACAACTTCCTGGTCGCACAGCGTTTCGAAGATGCCGTTGCCGAAGGTGTGGCGCTTGACGCAATGCTCGACTACGTGTTCACGCTGCGCATGCGGCCGTCCAAGGTCCAACTGCGCCTGGCCGCATCGCCATCGACCGCCATGCGCTATGTGCTGGTCCAGCGGCGGACTTGAATGGCAACCGCACTGCAGGATATTGCCGAAGAGTACGAAGCTCTGGTGCAGTTTCTCTACCTTGCGCCGGTCGGTCTGGTGCAGGCCAACCTGGACGGTGAGATCGCCATGATCAACCCGCTTTCGGCGCAGCTGTTGATCCCGTTGTCGCCCGATGGCAACCTCAGCAACCTGTTCCAGGTGCTGCAGACCGTGGCGCCCGATCTGCGCCATCTGGTGGAGAGTTGCACCGCCCCGCACGGCATGTTGTGCGACGGCGTGCGCATACCGCTGGCTGGCAGCAGCGCGGCCAGGCCGCAACAGCCGACGATGCTGTCGCTGACCCTGCTGAAGCTCGACCAGCAGCGCCTCATGGCTGTGGTCAACGACATCACCCAGCAGGTGGCCCGCGAGCGGCTGCTGCAGCAGAACGAGGCCTGGCTGAACGCCATCATGGTGGGCGTCACCGAATACGCGCTCGTCAGGCTCGACCATGGCGGCCGCATCCACGACTGGAACGCGAGCATCGGCCGCATCACCGGTTTCAGCGAAGAGGCCGTGGTGGGCCAGCCGTTTTCGGTCTTTTACCCGGACGGCGGTACCACCGTCGACCGCATCGCCGACCGTCTGCGCGAGGCCGACGAAAGCGGCTGGAGCCTGGACGAAGGCTGGCGCCTGAAGGCCGATGGCAGCCGTTTCTGGGGCAGCGCGATGATCACGCCGCTCGACTTGCGTAACGCGCAGGGCCCGGCGGCTTCGGCATGCGTCGACACCCCGCAGGCGGCCGACGCCGCGGCGCCGGCGTACAGCCTGGTCATCCGCGACATCACCGACAAGCGCGAGGCCAGCGAAAGCCAGCGCAAGGCGATCGCTTGCGACCATCTCACCGGCATAGGCAACCGTCGCAGTTTTTTCGAGGCGGCGGAACTCGAATTCCTGCGTGGCAAGCGCCTGCCGAGAAAGCTGTCGCTGCTGATGCTCGACCTCGACCATTTCAAGCGTGTGAACGACGGCCACGGCCATCCGGCCGGCGACGCGGTGCTGCGCGATTTCGCGGCACTTCTCACGGCCTCGTTCCGCGAGGTCGATGTCGTGTGCCGCCTAGGCGGCGAAGAATTCGCGGTGCTGATGCCATCGGCCGATCTGGCGCAGGCGCAGGCCGGGGCCGAGCGCCTGCGGCAACGCGCCGAGATGCACGCGGTGGTGGTGGACGGCGTCACGATCCGCTATACCGTGAGCGGCGGCATCGCCATGGTCGACAGCGACGCGGCCGATCTCGACACCTTGATGAAACGGGCCGACATGGCGCTGTATGCCGCCAAGGCCGAAGGGCGCAACCGCGTGGCCCACTGGCGCCCGACCGATGCGGCCCGTGCGGATACGCCAACCGCGCAGCCCTGAACACGCCGACACCCGTCCCTTCCATCCACCCACGCAGCCGACCGACACCCCAAATTTTGCCGACCGCCTTCGAACACCGTCCACCTCTGTCCGTGCCCAACGAGCCGCCCGCCGACATGCTGTCTTGCGAGCGCGAGCCGATCCACACGCCCGGCGCCATCCAGCCGCATGGCGCCCTGCTGGCGGTGGCTCGGGGCACGCTGCGCATCACCCATGCCAGCGCCAACCTGGGCGCATTTCTGGAAGGCACCACGCGGCCGGTGCTCGGCGCGTTGCTTGCCGATGTGATCGGCGCGGCCGCCGCGAACGAACTGCTGGCAGACCTGCCCGAGCCGGGCTCGGGCTTCGAGACGGTGAGCGCATTGGCATGGCCGAACGGCCGGCAACTGACGTTGCGCGCGTTCCCGGCCGGCACCCTGATCGGCATCGACATCGAGGTGGCCGATGGCGTTGCGCTGCCAGCGCTGCCAGCGCTGCCCACGGTCATGACCCAGGCGGTGATCCAGGGCTTCCAGGAAGCCAGCACGGGTACCGACCTGTGCCGGTTGGCTGTCGCGGGCCTCAGGAAAATATCGGGCTACGACCGGGTCATGGCCTACCGCTTTGCCGAAGATGGCCACGGCGAGATCGTGGCCGAATGCCGCGCAGCTGGCCTCACCTCGTATCTCGGGCTGCATTACCCCGCCTCCGACATCCCCGTCCAGGCCCGCCGCCAGTACCTGACCCAACGCGTGGGGTCGATCGCCGATGCCGCCTACGAGCCGGTGCCCATTGCCGTCGACCCGCTGCTCGAAGCGCCCGGCCCGCTCGACCTGACCCACAGCAGCCTGCGCAGCGTGTCGCCGCTGCACCGCGAATACATGCGCAACATGCAGACCGCCGCCAGCCTGACCATCGGCCTGGCCCAGGGCGGTGCGTTGTGGGGCATGCTGGTCTGTCACCACACTGCGCCCCGGTTGCCAGGCCAGGAGCTGCGCGCGGCCGCCGGCCTGATCGGCGGCGTGGTGTCCCTGCTGCTGAGCAGCCTGGCCGAAAGCGCCGTTGGCGCCGAGCGGCAGCTCCGCGATGCCAGTCTGCGCCAGGCCGCCAACCAGCTCGCCGCACCGGTGGCTCTGGGCGAAGCCTTGCGCGGGGCCCAGGCCGCCATCCTGCAGTCGGTGGACGCGGCCGGCGCCATCGCCCGGGTGGCCGGGCAGCATGCCTGCCTCGGGCGCACGCCGCCTGCCGTGGCCGCGCGGCGTGCGCTTGAACTGCTGTGGGCACGGGCCGGTACCGAGCCACTCGCGCTGGACCAGCTGGCGCACCGCTTCCCGGAACTGGGCGAATGCACCAGCAGCGGCAGCGGGGCGTTGCTGATGCCGCTTCCGGGTGGCAACAGCGACGATGCGATCCTGTTTTTCCGGCCCGAACTGGCCCGCACCGTGGTCTGGGGTGGCGACCCCGCGGCCCATATGCGCGTCGACGCGGACAGTGGCCGGCTGTCGCCAAGAACCTCGTTCGCCGCCTGGAAACAAACCGTGAGTGGCCACGCCAAGCCCTGGTCCGAGGCCGACCTGGCCATGGCTGTCGGCCTGCAGGAAGTCTTCGCGCTCGAGCAGGCGCGACGCACGACGCTGGCCCTGCGGGAAAGCGAAGGCCGCTTCGCCTTGCTGGCCGAGCATTCGGGCGTGGTCGTCACGCTGAACAGCCTGGACGGCGTCTTGCGCTATGCCTCTCCGGCGTCCGAGCGCGTGCTCGGCTGGCGCGCCCAGGACCTCGTCGGCCGCAACGCCATGGACCTCGTGCACCCCGACGACCGGCATCTCCTGGCCGATGCCCAGGCGGCCGTGCTGAACGGCACGTCGGAGCGGTCCGCCTGCTTTCGCTACGGCCGGCCGGACGGCGGCTGGCTGTGGGTGGAGGGTCACGCCCGCTTGCGCCGGCAGGCCGACGGCACGGCCGCGAACGACTATGTCGTGGTGCTGCGCGACGCGGGTGAGCGCCGGGCGGCCGAGATGGAAAACGCGGCGCTGCTGGAGCGCATGGCGCGGATGGCGTCGGTGGACGGCATCACCGGCCTGGCCAACCGGCGTTGCTTCGACGAGGTCGCCGAGCGCGCCTGGCGCCGGTGCGAAAGAGACCGGTCGCCGCTGTCGCTGGTCCTGCTCGACGTCGATCACTTCAAGCCCTTCAACGACCTGTATGGCCACCAGGCGGGCGACGTCTGCCTGCAGGCCATCGCCGGGGTGCTGGGCGGCATGGCGCAGCGCCCCGACGATCTGGCGGCCCGGTACGGCGGCGACGAATTCCTGCTGTTGCTTCCCGACACGGGGGCGGAGGCCGCCATGCAACTCGCGCATCTGCTGCAGGCCCAGGCCGAGGCGCTGGACATCGTCCATGCGCGCAACCCCGGGCACACCCGCGTGACGCTCAGCGCGGGTGTTGCGTCCGCCTGGCCCGGCCGCACCGATGCGGACGGCCAGGGGCTGCCGGCGTTGCTGCTCGAGGCCGACCGCGCGCTTTACAAGGCCAAGGGCGCGGGGCGCAACCGGTCCGTCATGGCCAGGTCGCCAGGCCGCGAACTTGCCGTGGCCGACGCGCCGGCGGTGGCACCGGGGTTCGGCGGGTTGACTGGGCTCGACGCCCAGCCCATGCCGGTGACGGAGAGTGCCAGCACGCACGAATCGCTGATGCAATTCCTCTACCGCGCACCCGTTGGCCTGGTGCAGACGGCACTCGACGGCACGGTCGAGATGATCAACCCGATGTCGGCCAGCCTGTTGATGCCGCTGTCGCGCAGCGGCAACCTCGACAACTTCTTCGACGCGCTCGAAAGCGTGGCGCCGCAGTTGCGCCAGCTCGCCCATGCCTTCGCCGACAGCAGCGGCTCCGTGTGTGAATCGGTGCGGGTGGCGGCGGCCTACAACACAGGAGCCAAAGCGGTGGAGCGCACGCTGTCCATCAGCCTCATGAAGCTCGACGCCAACCGGCTCATGGCCATGGTCAGCGACGTCACCCTGGAGGTGGAGCGCGAACAGTCGGGGCTGGACCGGCGCCTGCGCGCGGCGGCCCGCATCGACGTGTTGACGCAGATGCCGAACCGCTCGGTGGTGCGCGACCTGCTCGACAAGGCCATCCGGCGCGGCGCGGACGAGGCCGACCAGGAGTTCGCCGTGCTGTTCCTGAACTGCGACCGGTTCAAGCAGATCAACGATGCGCTGGGGCATTCCGCCGGCGACGAGGTCCTGGGCCTCATGGCCGAGCGGCTGCGGTCCACGCTGCGCCAGACCAGCCGCGGCGGCGCGGGGCCATCCGATGAAGCCGCGGCGGGTCGCATCGGCGGCGACGAATTCGTCGTGCTGATCGGCGCGTTGCGCTCGACCGAAGACGCGCATTCGGTGGCGCAGCGGCTGTTGTCCGTGCTGAGCCAGCCGTATGGCGTGCGGTCGCACCAGCTGCATGTCAGCGTCAGCATGGGCATCGTCTTTCGGGCGCAGATGACGGGCGACGCCGATGCGGTGCTTCAGGATTCAAGCATCGCCATGCGCGAGGCCAAGCGCGCCGGCGGTGCGCGTTATGTGGTGTTCGAGCCGGCCATGCACGACCGCGCCATGCGCCGTGGCGCCGTGGAAATGGAGTTGCGTCAGGCGCTGGCCGACAACCAGTTGTTCGTCGTCTACCAGCCGGTGGTGGCGCTGCAGCCGAGGCAGGCGGACCCGGGTGTGCCGTTCTATGCGGCCGGCGTGGAGGCCCTGGTGCGGTGGCGGCACCCGCAACGCGGACT
>JAQGMQ010000793.1 GCA_028292305.1 Rhodoferax sp. | reverse complement strand
TGCGGGGGCGACCATGGACGGGCTGGTGCAGGCCGGCTATGAGCCAGCCTCCAACCCCGCGGCCTCACCGATCTACGACGTGGCCGTGCTGCTGAACCCGGCGTTTGAAGCCACGCGTTTCGAGCCCTTGTTCCAGGCCGCGAAGCGCCGCGAGAAGAACCCGAAGCGCATCCCCTGGCCCGAGGGCCAGCACCCGCTGCTGGTGTCGATCACGTCCGAAGGCGACTGGGCCACGAAGATCGCCTTCCCGCTGGGCCGCACGGTCAACTCGCTGTTCCAGAAGGAGACCTGGATCGACCAGGACGAGGCCGAGAACCTACCGGAATGGTCCTCCGAGCGGGTGGAGAAGCAGGGCAACACCCACACCGTCGGCCACCTGCCGCGCTACCGCACCCACACGCTGACCTTGTCGGGCAGCGGCGCCACGGCACAGGCGCAGTGCGCGCCCGTCGACAACAAGTTCGTCGAACACACCAACAACTTCCCGCTGTGGAACATGTTCGCCTCGCGCGACGTGAGCGCCGACCACGGCGACATCTACGGCCGGCCGCTGTGGGAGTTCATTGCCCGCGTGGCGGCGGCGACCGACGGCACGCAGCCGATCTGTCTGGCTACGCCGCTACCGGTATCGGCATCGGTTACTCCGTAGCGCGCCGACCGCCCTAGAACGCGCTCTTGGTGCAGCCGCCGTCGACCCGCAACGCGGCACCGGTGGTGCCCGACGAAAGCGGGCTGGCCACGTAGGCGACCAGGCTCGCGATCTCTTCGGGTTCCTCGAAGCGCTTGATCAGCGAGGTCGGCCGCGCAGTTTCGAA
Source organism: Rhodoferax sp. (assembly GCA_028292305.1). Classification (GTDB taxonomy): domain Bacteria; phylum Pseudomonadota; class Gammaproteobacteria; order Burkholderiales; family Burkholderiaceae_C; genus Rhodoferax_B. The sequence goes on along the minus strand of JAQGMQ010000793.1, from coordinate 6,684 downwards.
GAACTCTTTCTCGAACGCCTCGATCGATTTGCCATCGACCTTGGCCAGCGTCTCCACGAAGTCGCCCACGCCGCGCGACCGGGTCGGGCCGGGCAACACGCTGTTGACGGTGATGCCGGTGCCGGCCACGGCTTCGGCCAGGCCGCGCGACACGGCCAGTTGGGCCGTCTTGGTCATGCCGTAATGGATCATCTCGGCGGGGATCTGGATCGCGCTTTCGCTCGAGATGAAGATGATGCGGCCCCAGTTCGCGAGCCGCATGGCGGGCAGGCACAAACGGGCCAGGCGCACGCCGCTCAACACGTTCACGTCGAAGAAGCGCGACCAGTCTGCGTCGGGAATGTCCTCGAAGGGCTTGGGCTCGAAGATGCCCAGGTTGTTGACCAGGATCTCGATGCCGGGGTACTGCGCCACCATCGCTTCGGCGGCGGCGGCCGTGCTCAGGTCGCCCGCGAAGCCCAGCACGGCGCCACCCGGCGCGGCGCTGATCTTGGCAACCGCCGCGTCCACCGCGGCCTGGGTGCGGCCGTTCACGATGACGCGCGCACCTTCGGCCGCCAGGGCCGTGGCGATGGCGTGGCCGATGCCCGCCGTGCTGCCGGAAACGAGCGCCAATTTGCCGGTGAGTTTGAGGTCCATGGGTGTCTTTCTTGAATCAGATTGAAGGGGCGAGGCTGACGCGCATTCTGGCCGTGTCGGGCCGGCGTGGGGGCGCGACAGGCGCATGGCCGTACCCGCGCAACGGTCATGGCGTCAGCCTCCTCGCCAAAGCCGCGTGCGCTGGCAAGGGGTCTGCGACAGAATGCGGTCACGGACGCAGGCGAGACGGCGTCACAGACGCCTGCGACAACATCTCAAGCAGATCCGCATCACCAAGATTGGAAACAACGCATGAACGAAACCGAGGCGCGCGCCGAAATCTGCCGGGTCGGGCGCAGCCTGTTCGAACGGGGCTATGTGCACGCCACCGCGGGCAACATCAGCGTGGCGCTGGATGCCGCCGATGGGGGTGGGTTCCTGATCACGCCGACCGATGCCTGCCTGGGCTTCCTGGCCACCGACCGGCTGGCCCGGCTCGATGCCGAGGGCACGCAGCAGAGCGGCGACCGGGCCAGCAAGACCATCGTCCTGCACCGCCGCATCTACGCCGCGACTGCCGGCACCGCGGCGCCGGCGCGCTGCATCATCCACACCCACAGCACCCATTGCGTGGCCCTGACGCTGGCGCTGCCACCTGGCGACAAACAGGCGCCGCAGGAGTTGCTGCCGGCCCTCACGCCCTACTTCGTGATGAAGGTCGGCCACGTGCCGCTGATCAGCTATGCGCGGCCCGGTGATCCGCTGGCCGCGGAACGCGTGGAACGCGCCATCAAGGCCTACCACCGCGCCGGCACGCCGATACGCGCGGTGATGCTGGACCGCCTCGGGCCGAACGTCTGGCATGGCTCGCCGGCCGAAGCCATGGCAACGCTCGAAGAGCTGGAAGAAACCGCGCAGTTGTGGCAACTGGCGGGCCGCCGGGCCGACCCGCTGGGCGAGGCCCACATCGCGCAGCTGCGTGAGACTTTCGGCGCGCATTGGTAGTCCGGTGACCGGGCCAGCGAAGTCGCGCGCCCCAACGGCGACATCCTGCTGCCTCTGCCTGTGCCTACCCGTTCAGCCATCCGCTCGTCACCCACTTCGCCACCCCACTTCACCCGTCAAAGGAAGACACCATGACCACCGCCATCCCAGCCGATCTCGTCGCCCGCTTCGCCCCCACCGGCAAGCTCAGGGCCTCCATCAACGTCGGCAACCCGATCCTGGCCAGGCTGGACCAGGACGGCAAACCGTTCGGCGTGTCGATTGATCTGGCCCGCGGCTTCGGCGCCTTGCTCGGCGTCGATGTCGAACTGGTGGTGTTCGACGCGGCCGGCAAGTCGGTGGAGGCCGTGACGCAGGAGCAGGCCGACTTCGGCTTCTTCGCGGTGGACCCGGTGCGCGGCGCGGGCATTGCCTTCACGGCGCCGTATGTGTTGATCGAAGGCGCGTACCTGGTGAAGGAAGCCTCGCCGATCCAGCTCAACGCCGAGGTCGACCAGCCCGGCAACCGCGTGGTGGTGGGCAAGGGCAGCGCCTACGACCTCTACCTCACGCGCGAAATCAAGCACGCCGAGCTGGTGCGTTCGCCGACCTCGCCCACCGTTGTTGCGACTTTCGTCGAACAGGGCGCCGAAGTGGCCGCGGGTGTGAAGCAGCAGCTCGAGGCCGACATGCGCCGCGTTCCCGGGCTGCGCCTGCTGCCCGGCCGCTTCATGGTGATCCAGCAGGCCATGGGCATCCCCAAGGGCCGGGGCGAAGCGGCGGCCACGCTGCTGCGCCGGTATGTGGAGGACATGAAGGCGAGCGGCTTCGTGGCCGAGGCCCTGGCACGCCACGGCATCGAAGGCGCATCGGTCGCGCCCGCGCAGGCCTGAGCCACCAGACCGCCACCACGGCGAAAGCGTGGCCATGCGTTGCGAGCCGAGGCCGCGCCGCAGGCAAATCGGTGCCTGAAGCCAGCGGGCACCGGCAGCTTCAAAGCGACCGCAGAAAAGCCAGCAGCGCCTCGCGGTCGGCGGTGGACAGCGCTGTGAAGCGCTGGCGCGCACGCTCGCCTTCACCACCGTGCCACAACACCGCCTCGGTCAGGTTGCGGGCGCGGCCGTCGTGCAGGAAGCCGACCTTGCCGGCGGTGCCCATGGCCCGGTCGGTGTAGCCGATGCCCCACAGCGGCGCGGTACGCCACAGGCCGCCCGTGGCCTGCCCTTCGGTGTAGCCGTCGGCCAGGCCGGCGCCCATGTCGTGCAGCAGCAGGTCGGTGTAGGGTTTGATGGTCTGGCTGCGCAACTCGGCGAGCAGGTGGCTCGGGCCGGTCTTCATCTCGCTGGTGTGGCAGCTGGCGCAGCGCATGCCCTGGAACAGCTTGGCGCCGATGGCCACCTGGGCCGGATCGACGTTGAGATCGGGCAGCGGCGCCACGCCCTTCGGGAAGCCGCTGGACAGGCTGCGCTGCGCCGGCACGGCCAGCAGCGCCAGGTAACGCGACACCAGTTGCAGGTCGGTTTCCGCGATGCCGCGCTCGGCCTTGGCCGACGTGCAACCGGCCGGGCCGGCCAGGCAGTCGCGGCTCGGGTAGACGGGCGAGGTGACCGACATGTCCTGCAGCAAGGCCGAGGCCGCCTGGTGGCGCAGGCTGGCCTTGGACGCTTTCCAGCCGAAGCGGCCCAGGCGCACGGCACCGGTTTCGGGGTCGTTCACGAAATTCGCCTGGCCTTTCACGCCGTCCTCATCAGGTGTTGACCTGGCCCGCACCAGGATGTCGGCTTCGGGCACGGCTTCGAGCAGGCCGGTGCCGAGCAGGGGCTGGGCCGCGCGCAGCGAATAGATGCGCGGCACCGGGCCATCGAAGGTCAGCACCGGTTTGCGCAGCTCGACCGCCAGGCCGTCCACCAGCTTGACCGTCTGGGTGTCGAAGCCCGCGACGCGCACGGCGTTGCCCCAGTCCTGCGTGGTGCCGGTGGCCGAGCGGGCGTTCATCTGCACCGCGACGCCGTAGCGGGCATCGGGCAGTTGCCGCCCCGTCGCATCCAGCATGGCGGTGCGGACCGACATCGTGTCCAGCCGCTGGTTCAGTGTCGAGGGCGCGGGGCTGCGGCCGTTGTTGACGTGGCAGCCGATGCAGGCCGACTGGTTGAAGCGCTGGCCTTGCAGGCCGACACCGGCCAGGTAACGGTCGTTGCCCGGCTCGTTGTGGTCGCCGGTGAAGAAGTTGGTGTGGATCAGCCGGCGGCCTTCGACGAAGCGCTGCATGTTCTGCATGCCGATGTTGGTGAACGGCTGCTGGAACATGAAGCTGCCGTTGTCGGCGTAGTCGTAGGACACCGAGCCGGTGCCGCCCTGCAGCGTCTCGGCCGGCAAGGGGATCGAGTTCAACCTGGGCTGCACGCCGTACCACGGCCGCAGGCCCGTGCCGACCACGTAGATCCATTCGTTCGCGTAGTAGCGAATGCCGCCGTCGTCGCCCTTGGCGGCCATGGCCTCCCGGGTGGAGAAGAACGAGGGCGAGACCTCGATCGCATCGCCCAGCACCAGCGCCCGCCCCGGCACGTTCTTGCCATTGTGAAAGCCGTCGGCGCCGATGTCTGCATGTCCCGGATAGCCGTCGACTGTCAGGCTGCAGCCGTTGTTGAACACGTTGGCGTTGGCCAGCTTGCCGTTCGGCGGATACGGCACGGAGGGGCAGATGGCCAGGTTGCGGTCGACCAGCTCGCCAGGGTTCATCCAGCCGTAGCCGGTGACACCCGGCCGGTCGAAGGCGCGAAACCAGGCCACGCCGCCAGGCAGTTGCTCTTGCGGGAAGTACTGGTTGACCTTCAGCACCGGCTTCATGACGCCGGCGACGCGGCTGTTGTCGACGATCTCGAAACCCCAGGTGCGGTTCTTGAAGTAGTTGGCGACGAAGGTCAGGTAGTTGCCCGGCCCCTTGTCCACGGGCTGCCCGGTGGCGTCGACCGTTTCATTCGGGCCGTAGCCGATCTCGTTCCATTCCTCGCCGCGCTCGCGGCCATGGCGGGCCAGGCCACGCACGCCGAAGCGGGTTACCAGCGTGCCATCGGCCAGTGTGAATTGCGTGGTCTCCAGCGGCTCCTGCGGGTTGGACAGCGGGGCCAGGCCGCTGCCATTGGCCGGGAACGGCAGGGCCGAGGTGGCCAGCGTTGCCATGGTGTTGTCAGAGCCTGGTGACTTGAATTCAACTTCGAACAGCGAGTAGCCGTATGGGCTGGCGCGGGCCACGCCCTGCAGCCGGATGTACCGGGCGTTGGCGCCGAGGTTGTAGAACTCTTCGCTGCCGCCCTTGCCGTTGGTCACATAGCGCAGCTGCGTCCAGGCCTGGCCGTCGTCGGAGGTCTGCAGCGCGTATTCCTTGCCGTAGGCGTTTTCCCAGACCAGCTTCATCGCGCCGATCTGCGTCCTGACGCCGAAGTCGAACTGGATCCAGGCACCGTCCTCGGGCTTGCTGGACCAGCGTGTCGCCGGGTTGCCGTCGACGGCAAGCGTGGCCGGCATGCCGCCATTCTCCAGCGCCGAAGACGTGGCCGTCACCGGCTTGCGCACGGCGCCGGGCTTGCTGAGGTCGACGGGCGACGGCGCGGGTGTTGGGTCCGGCGTCGGCGTAGTTATGGGCGGCGTGGGCGGCGTAGGTGGCGTAGGTGGGGTGGGCGGTGGCACGGGGTCGGTCGACGTGCCCGAGAAGGCCTGGATCTCGAAGATCGAATAGCCATAACCCGAAGACCGCGTGAGGCCCTGCATGCGCAAGTAGCGGCCCTGCCCGCTCAGGCCGCTCCAGTCCTCGACGCCGCCCTGGCTGTTGTCGACGGACTTGAGCGTCGTCCAGCCCGCGCCGTCGCTGGACATCTGCAGCAGGTAACGCGTGGCATGGGCGCGTTCCCAGTTGATGCGGACCCGGCCGACCGTCACCGACTGGCCGAAGTCGAGCGTCAGGAACTGGTTGTCGGTGAAGCCGCTGCCCCAGCGGGTGTTGTCGTCGTGGTCGATGGCGGCGGCGGCCGAGAGGTCGCCGCGTTCCGAGCTGCTGGCGGTGGCTGCCACGGGGGTGAGCGCGGTGCCCGCGTCGGCTGCCGCGACCCGCGCCTGCACGGTGGCGCTCGCGCTGTCGCCGGCCCCGCCACCGCCCCCGCAAGACGCCAGTAAAACCGCCATCAGGACGCAAATGCCCAGCGTTGTACCTAGGCGCCATGGGCGCGGTGCAAAGTGTTTCATGGGGTCTCTCGCCTTCTGTGAGCGTGATGCGGTTGTAGAAAACGCACAGCTCCGGCGAGTGCAGGATCGGTTGATCCTGGCAACCCAGCTACCCGGTCGATCGCTCGACTGAGGGCCTGAAGCTTTGCGTCGCCGACTCTCGTCGGGTTTGCCAATGTCTTTTAAATACTACCAGTTCGAAATGGCATACAGGCCAAAACGGCTCGCTTGCTTACAGACCGTTTCACGGTCTCACGTCCGGCGGCGCCGGCGTGCCATCACGTAGGCGACCAGCGCGGCACCCATGAGGTAGGGCGACGCAGGCTCGGGCACCGTGCCCGGCGCGCCGGTGTCGGCCAACACGTTGTCGAGCACGAAGTCGGCCTGCGCGCTGAACGTCACTTCACTCAAATTGGCCCAGTTGGTGAAGGCGAACGCGGCCAGGCCGCCGAGCGGCAGCAGCAGCTCCTGCGTGCTGTTGTCGGCGAACAAGGCATGGGCCATCAGGTCCGCGCCGCCCCCGGTGGGATCGAACAGGCCGGCATCGATCGACGCCAGCGTGAACACGCCGCCCGCTGCGTTGCTGAGCCTGAGCAGGCCGCCCGCCAGCACGACCAGGCCGCCACTGCCGCCAGAACCGACGCCATCGATCGGCAGGAATGCGGCGGCCGCGCCCGTGAAGCGCAGGCCGCTTTCGACATAGGTGGCGACCGAGGTCACCGGGTCGATGTCGATGAGCGCAGGTGTGTCGAAGCTCACCAGGGCGGCTTGTGCATTGCCCACCAGCATGGCGGCGACACAGACGAGGCGGCGGATGGATTTCATGCTTGGTCTTTCGGTTCGTAGTGCAGGTCGCTCATCCGCGTCACTCGGTCGGGCCACCCGCACCGCCGAGCGGCAGCA
>JAQGMQ010000775.1 GCA_028292305.1 Rhodoferax sp. | reverse complement strand
CAGGTAGCCGCCCCATTTCATGCCCCAGGCGCGGAACGCCAGCAGGATCGGGTCGAGCTCCCGGCCCTGCGCGGTCGCGTGGTAGTCGAAGCGCGGCGGGCGTTCGTTGTAGGGCCGCCGCTCGATCACGCCGTCCTGCTCGAGCCGCTTCAGCCGCGCGGCCAGCAGGTGCGAGGACATCTTGGTCTGCGCCTGGATCTCGTCGAACCGGTGCACGCCCATCGACAGCTCGCGCATGATCAACATCGTCCAGCGGTCGCCCAGCACACTCAAGCTGCGGGCAATGGGGCAGACACTTTCAAACACAGCATCCCAACTCATCGCTGATCCTTGGTTCGATAAAAATGAAGCCGTGCCAGTATGTCCGCGCGTGTTGACTGCGTGGTCAGGCGTCGACCACCCAGTCCCCGTCGCGCTTCACGGCGCCCACGCGCACCAGGTCGAGCAGCAGGCCGTGCAGCCAGTCGGCTGAAGGCGTGTCGCCGAAGAAGCCCAGCCGCACCGTCTCCAGGTACGGCGTGTGTGCCACCCAGTGCTGCAAGGTGGCCAGCGGTACGCGTTGCAGTTCCAGCAGCTTGAACTTCAGCAGCACTTTGGCCGCGTGGTTGGCGTGTTTCTTCGGGTCGCGCACGAAGCCATCGAGCCGCTTGCGCGCAAACGCCAGCGAACGCGCCACGTCACGAAAGATCCTGCCGTGGCCCGGCACCACCACCGCCGGCGCCAGGCGTTCGATGAGGTCCAGCGTGGCGGCCACGTCATCCATGGCGGACACGCCTTCCAGCTCGGGGAACACCACGCCGAAGCCGGCCTCCCACAAGGCGTCGGCCGAGAGCAGCAGGCGCGATGCCGGTTCGAACAGCACCACCGAATGGGTGTCGTGGCCCGGTGCGGCATGCACCTGCCAGGTCTGTGCGCCGAGGGCCAACGTGCTGCCGGGTTGCAGCAGGGCTTCGAAGTGGAACGGCGGGCATTGCTGGCCCGTGGGGGTGTAGCTCAGCGCGTCGGCGTCCCAGTGGGCGACATGGGCAGCCTGGCCCGGCGGGATGTGGGTGGCCAGCGCCGGATACGCCGCCTGCAGCGCCGCATTGCCGCCGCAGTGGTCGCTGTGCAGATGGGTGTTGAGCAGGTGGTCCAGCGGCGCGCCCTGCAGTGCATGGGCCACCAGGGCCACGGTCTGCGGCGCGTGGGTGCAGTAGCCGCTGTCGACCAGCGCGCTGCCGTGCGGGCCGGTCAGCAGCACGTTGTTGGCCGACAGCCAACCGCGCTCCAGCACGGTCACGCCTTCCGGCAAGTCATCAGGTTGGGTCATGCCGCAAGCCTACCAGCCTGCGGCAACCCCGGCCGTGTTGCGCTCAGGCCGCTGTGCTCATTTGCCCGCGCGCAGCTCGCGGCGCAGGATCTTGCCCACGTTGGTCTTGGGCAGCGCCTCGCGGAACTCGATGAGCTTCGGCCGTTTGTAGCCGGTCAGGTTGGTGTGGCAATAGGCCATCACGTCGGCTTCGGTCAGCGCCGGGTTGCTCTTCACCACGAACACCTTGACGGCCTCGCCCTGCGCCACGTCGGCGATGCCGATGGCCGCGCATTCCATGACGCCGGGGCACAGCGAGATCACGTTCTCCAGCTCGTTCGGGAACACGTTGAAGCCGCTCACCAGGATCATGTCCTTCTTGCGGTCGACGATGCGGAAGTAGCCCTGTTCGTCCATCACACCGATGTCGCCGGTGCGCAGGTAACCGTCCGGCGTGAAGGCGCGCGCGTTTTCCTCGGGCTGCTGGTAGTAGCCGGGGGTCACGTTGGGGCCGGCGATGCAGATCTCGCCCGGCTCGTTCGGGCCGAGCGAGCGGCCGTCGTCGTCCTTGACCACCAGGTCGATGTTGGGCAGCGGCAGGCCGATGGTGCCGCTGAAGCTCTTGGCCATCACCGGGTTGTTGGTGCCCAGGGCGCAGGTCTCGCTCATGCCCCAGCCCTCGACCATCGGGCAGCCGGTGGTCTCCAGCCAGAGCCTGGCCGTGCCCTCCGAGGCCGCCATGCCGCCGGCCTGCGTCACGCACAGCTGCGAGAAGTCGACGGTCTTGAAGTCGGGGTTGTGCAGCAGCGCGTTGAACAGCGTGATGAACGCGGGCAGCAGGTGAAACGGCCGCTTCTTCAGCACGGCGATGAACTTCGGGATGTCGCGTGGGTTGGGGATCAGCGTCATGTGCGCGCCGAGCCGGATGCACAGCAGGCACAGGTTCAGCGCGAAGATGTGGTACAGCGGCAGCGCGGCGATGGTGTTGATCTTGTGCGCGTCGCCTACCCGCTCGAGTGCCGGTGAGAACCAGGCTTCGGACTGCAGGATCGCGGCCACGATGTTGCCGTGCGTGAGCACCGCGCCCTTCGACAGGCCGGTGGTGCCGCCGGTGTATTGCAGGAACGCGACCGAGTCGAGCGTGGCGGGCACCGGCTGCAACTGCAGCGACGCGCCTTCACCCACGGCCCGGTTGAATGGCGTGACAGTGATGCCGCCGGCCAGCGGCAGCTTGTAGGCCGGCACCATCTTGGCGATGTGGCGCACGGCGAAGGTGATCCACTGGCCGTAGGCGAAGCCGAGCAGGTCGCCCATCGAAGCCATCACCACGTGTTTCACCGCGGTGCGTTCGATCACCGCTTCGAGCACCTTGGCGAAGTTTTCGAGGATCACGATGGCGGTGGCGCCGGAGTCGTTGAGCTGGTGTTCCAGCTCGCGCGGCGTGTACAACGGGTTCACGTTGACGCAGATGTAGCCGGCGCGCAGCACGGCCGCCAT